>JAUZPT010000073.1 GCA_030705745.1 Bacillota bacterium
CGGAAAAAACGAAGGAAAAAGTGGACCATCATTTGGACAAATTGGAGAGGTATTTGAAAGAGCCTTCGCCCTATTCAATCCTGGTTTTTACAGCTTCTTATGAAAAACTTGATGAGAGAAAAAAAATCACGAAAGAATTAAAAAGAATTGCCGAAATCGTTGAGGCAAAAAAATTAACGGAACAAGAACTTAAAAAGTGGATAAGAGATAGAGCCAAAATGAATGGTATTGAAATTGATGAAGAGGCTGTGAATTTACTCCTTTCGCTTTCAGGTACGAATTTATTCATGCTTACAAGTGAAGTGGATAAATTGGCGCTATACGCAAAAGAATATCAAAAAATCGATGTCACCCTCGTTGAGAAGCTTGTATCTAGATCGCTTGAACAAAATATTTTTACGCTGATCGACAAAGTGGTACAAAGGAAAATGGATGAAGCACTCCGTATTTATTATGATCTGTTAAAACAAAATGAAGAACCGATAAAAATTCTTTCCTTGCTTGCAGGCCAATTTCGCTTGATTTATCAAGTGAAAGAACTCGCAAGGAGAGGGTATGGCCAACAGCAGATGGCTGGTTATTTAAAGACGCATCCATATCGGGTCAAACTCGCAGCCGGACAAGCAGGAAAATTTACGGATGAGGAATTATCGCATTTCATTTCCAGTCTCGCCGAAGCGGACTATCAAATGAAAACCGGTGGCATGAATAAATCACTTCTCATTGAGATGTTTTTATTTCGGTTAAATAGTCAATAAAAAAACGATTCCACGAAGGAATCGTTTTTTTTATTATAGCGCGTTCATCTTTTTCATTAGACGAGATTTTTTACGTGCAGCAGCATTTTTGTGGACAAGTCCTTTTGCAGCAGCTTTGTCTAATTTACTAGATGCATTTGCAAATACCTCTTTAGCAGTTGCGCTGTCGTTAGTGCTAATAGCAGCTTCAACTTTCTTCACAGCCGAACGCATAGAAGATTTTACAGTTGTATTTTGAGCATTGCGAGCTTCAGTCGTTTTTACACGCTTGATAGCAGATTTAATGTTTGGCATTCCATTCACCTCCTACAAAGAATCGAGACTATATGAACTCGACTTTCACATTCATTAACAATTATTAAGAACAAATGATATTTTATCAAACAGACGCCCATATTGCAATACTCTCCATTTAATTTGAATGGAAACGAAGCATTCTTATGATGAATTATTTATTTAAAAAGGGGCAATGATAGAAAATAGTTTCTATATATTGTAAATGAGAATTTGGAGGGCAAAACAGGATGAAGAAATCGGTGGATTTAAGCCGTTACTCGATACGGACTGACCTGGCGATTGAAGCAAGTGAAATGGCATTGGCTTCAATGGCTGATACGGTGCAAAAACAAGAAAATCTTTCTGAAATCAAAGGGGTAATCATCAAAGAAAAAGAAGTTGAGGATATTAAGGTCTCGATGGTAGAAATTACACCTGAGGGTGTGGAGCAAGTTGGCAAGAAGTCTGGACGTTATCTTACATTAGAGGTTGTGGGGATAAGAGAACAGGACAGTGAATTGCAGCAAAAGGTCGAAAGGATTTTTGCGAAGGAGTTTGCCCTGTTTTTAGAAGGAGTGGGAATTAAAGCGAATGACTCCTGTCTTGTTGTTGGGCTTGGAAATTGGAATGTTACTCCTGATGCTCTTGGACCTCTCGTATGTGAAAATCTTCTTGTAACCCGCCATTTATATCAATTACAGCCAGAAAATGTAGAGGAAGGCTATCGTCCCGTAAGTGCCATTTCCCCCGGTGTAATGGGGTTAACTGGTATTGAAACAAGTGACATTATTTTAGGTGTGGTAGAAAAAACGAAGCCTGATTTTGTCATCGCCATTGATGCTTTAGCCTCCAGGTCTCTCGAACGTGTAAATTCTACAATTCAAATTTCGGATACAGGGATTCATCCGGGCTCTGGTGTGGGGAATAAACGAAAAGAACTAAGCAAGGAAACGCTTGGTATTCCTGTTATTGCTATTGGAGTGCCAACCGTAGTAGATGCCGTTTCCATAACGAGTGATACGATTGATTTTATTCTGAAACATTTCGGAAAAGAAATGAAAGAAGGAAATCGTCCATCACGTGCTTTGGCACCTGCAGGCATGACCTTCGGCAAAAGAAAGAAATTAACGGACGAGGATTTGCCCGAAGAGCATCACCGAAAAACGTTTTTAGGAATGATTGGCACTCTTGAGGATGAAGAAAAAAGAAAATTAATTCATGAAGTGTTGGCCCCTCTTGGCCACAATTTAATGGTGACTCCGAAGGAAGTGGATGTTTTCATCGAAGACATGGCCAATTTAATAGCCGCAGGCCTAAACGCTTCGCTCCATCATGCAATTGACCAGGATAATGCAGGATACATGACTAAATAAGAAAAGCGGGATCGTACGTTTGTCCGGAGAAGCCTGCTTCTCCGGAAATATCAAGTCCCATCGGTATGGCAGTGGGAACGGAAAAAATATGGTTCTACTAATTCTAGTAAAGTCATAATATTTACTAGAATTGTTAAGTGAGGTGGAACCATGAAAAACTCCGGAAATTCTGGAACGTTCATGACCGTAGAAGGGACAAGCTTAGTAAAAATAATGCTACTCCTACTTTTATTTTTGTTTACCATTTTTTCCGTTAGCGGTCTCATAACATCTATGAAGCCGGAATATCGACTGTCTTCATCATCAGTCAATCTTGCTGCCCATAACGTAAACGGCAAACTTCTCTATCAATTAATGGGCTGGGAAAATCATCATTTTTTAAAATCAGAAAAAGGTTTAACGAGTGAACCGAAAATGACAAGTCTTATTTTCAACCTGTCAACGAACCTCAATTTGAATGATCCTCGTAGCCTTTTGGGAAGAGAATTGCCAGGATTTTATCAATTTGATGCTAACATCGTTGTCGCAGGAGAAGGAACCAATTATACAAATATGCCTATTGAATCTGCTCCTCCAGTGGAAATCATGAAGGAGGAACGCGATGCAGCACTGCAAAATTTAGAAGGTCTTGACCAGCCAAAAGATAATCCCAAACCTGCTCCCCCACCACAATCCACGGGCAGCAAAAAGGTCGTGTTAATTTATTTTACCCATACACATGAATCATATCTCCCATATTTAAAGGGAGTAACGGATCCTAACCTTGCAATCCATTCCAAAATCAATGTGACTAGAGTAGGGGATGAATTAAAACAAGCTCTGGAAAGTCAAGGGATTGGAACATCTGTTAATAAAACGGATGTCATCACCATGCTGAATACCAATGGTCTTTTGTATCCGAAAGCATACGTTGAATCGAGGCAGGTCGTTGAGGCATCTATGGGCATGAATCATGATTTGCAATATTTCATCGATATCCATCGGGATTCGCGGAGAAAAAATCAAACGACAAAGATAATTAATGGCAAGTCCTATGCCAAAATTGCTTTCATTATAGGCGGAGAAAACCCGAATTATGAAAAAAATGAGAAGTTGGCAACTGATTTACACAATCTTTTAGAAAAAAAATACCCTGGATTAAGTCGAGGTGTCATTAAAAAAGAGGGTGCAGGAAACAACGGGAAGTACAATCAGGATTTATCCCCAAATGCCATTTTAATAGAATTCGGTGGTGTTGATAACACGTTCGACGAACTGAATCGCTCCGCAGAGGCATTGGCAGATGTTTTTGGAGAATATTATTGGCAGGCTGAAAAAGTAAACACAATCACCGGGAAGGCCGTTGGAAAGTAAATCGAGTTAGAGGTGCATGACGATGAAACTGTTTCTATTGAAAAGCCTGATGCTTGCTTCACTCATGTTCATGTCGGTTCTGGCAGGAATGCAAATCGTTAACGATGGAATCCATAAAATGAAGGGATACAGCGACCCTCATTTTCAAAGTGCAGTATCCCTTGAGAATAAAGGAAATGGATCATTCAACGTATCCTTTCTCGGTCAGCACGTCTCTGCAAACAATCTTGAGGAAAAACAACAACAAATCGAACAAATGAATGACCATAATATATTTTCTTCTGCAGGAAAAAACCTTTCAAGCGGAATTTCCGAAGTGTCGAAAAAGATCCTTCGTTCGATTTTCGGAACAAAGTAAAAAGGTGTTTTGAGGATCATGGTTTTTTCTTTTCGTTGAAACTTCATAAACGTGCTGATATAATCAAAAATAGTGTAAACGTGCGAGTATAGTAGGAGTGAACGTCTTGAACAGAGAAGAAAAACTAAAAAGACAATCGAAAATAAGAAATTTTTCAATTATAGCCCATATCGACCATGGTAAATCTACCCTGGCTGACAGAATTTTGGAAAAAACAAATGCCTTAACATCAAGAGAAATGAAAAACCAGCTTTTGGATTCGATGGATCTGGAACGGGAACGCGGCATTACCATTAAATTAAATGCTGTCCAATTACAATATAAAGCTCAAGATGGCGAAGAATATACCTTCCATTTGATTGATACCCCTGGACACGTCGATTTCACGTATGAAGTTTCCAGAAGTCTTGCCGCATGTGAAGGAGCGATCCTGGTAGTTGATGCGGCTCAAGGAATAGAGGCTCAAACATTGGCGAATGTGTATCTCGCTTTGGATAATAATCTGGAAATTTTGCCTGTTATCAATAAAATCGACCTTCCAAGCGCTGACCCTGAACGGGTGCGAAATGAAATAGAAGATGTAATCGGCCTAGACGCGTCTGAAGCGGTATTGGCTTCTGCTAAAGCAGGAATTGGTATCGAAGAGATTCTGGAGCAAGTAGTTAAAACTGTCCCTGCACCGACTGGTGATCCTGATGGACCGTTGAAAGCGTTAATTTTCGATTCTTTATACGATGCTTATCGTGGTGTCGTCGCTTACATTCGTGTAGTCGATGGTACTGTCAAAGCCGGCGACAAAATTAAAATGATGGCAAGCGGAAAAGAGTTTGAAGTTATCGAAGTTGGAGTATTCACTCCGAAAACGACTTTACGCGATGAATTGACAGTCGGAGATGTAGGATTCCTGACAGCAGCGATTAAAAATGTGGGGGATACCACAGTCGGAGATACGATAACGAGTGCTAAAAATAGCGCAACAGAAGCATTGCCGGGTTATCGTAAATTAAATCCGATGGTATATTGCGGACTTTATCCTATCGATACAGCGAAATTTAATGACTTGCGTGATGCTCTCGAGAAGCTGCAGTTGAATGACTCTGCGTTGCAGTTTGAACCAGAAACATCCCAGGCATTAGGATTTGGTTTCCGGTGCGGATTTTTGGGGTTGCTTCACATGGAAATTATCCAAGAGCGGATTGAACGTGAGTTCAAGATCGATTTAATTACGACTGCTCCAAGCGTTATCTATCATGTTATTATGACAAATGGTACAGAATTGAGTGTCGATAATCCATCCAATTTGCCTGACCCGCAGAAAATCGAACGTGTTGAAGAGCCTTACGTCAAGGCGACGATGATGGCACCTAATGATTATGTAGGAGCGATCATGGAACTATGTCAGCAAAAACGCGGAATTTTTGGGGATATGCAATATCTTGACCAAAATCGCGTCAGCATCGTTTATGAATTGCCATTGGCGGAAATTGTTTACGATTTCTTCGACCAATTAAAATCGGGTACAAAAGGCTATGCATCCTTCGATTATGAGTTAATCGGATACAAGCCTTCCAAACTTGTCAAAATGGATATTTTGCTTAATTCGGAAAAAGTGGATGCTCTAAGCTTTATCGTCCACAATGATTTTGCTTATGAGCGTGGCAAGGTTATCGTCGAAAAGCTGAAGGAATTAATTCCTAGACAACAGTTTGAGGTTCCAGTCCAAGCAGCGGTAGGCCAAAAAATTATCGCTCGTTCAACCATCAAGTCGATGGGTAAAAACGTATTGGCCAAATGTTATGGCGGAGATATTTCCCGAAAACGCAAGCTGTTGGAAAAACAAAAAGAAGGTAAAAAACGGATGAAGCAGGTAGGTTCCGTTGAAGTGCCTCAAGAAGCCTTTATGGCTGTATTAAAAATGGATGATAATACTCCAAAGAAATAACATTAAAGAGGTTAGACTACCTGTATTAGGGATTCTAGCCTCTTTTTATTAGAGTAAAGATAAGGGGTAATGAAACAATGATTAAATCGGCCTATATTCACATTCCGTTTTGCGAGCATATTTGTCATTATTGTGATTTTAATAAAGTTTTCCTTAAAGGTCAGCCGGTAAATGAGTATTTACAGGCGATGGATGAGGAAATGAAACTGTCGCTTGCAGCATATCCCGCTACAAAACTCGAAACGATTTTTGTAGGCGGAGGAACCCCCACTTCCTTAAACGAAAAACAGCTATCTCAGCTATGCGAAAGTATCACACGCCGTTTGCCTGCCGATGGACAGGTTGAATTTACGTTCGAAGCAAACCCGGGAGATTTGTCAAAAGAAAAACTCGCGATCATGAAACAGGCTGGAGTAAACCGGCTAAGCTTAGGCGTTCAAACGTTCAATGACGAACTGCTAAAGAGCATCGGACGAGTTCACCGGGCAAGTGATGTATTCCGTACTGTAGAACATGCAAAGGCTGCTGGGTTTGAAAATATTAGCATCGACCTGATCTATAGCCTTCCTGGCCAGACTCTAACAGATTTGAAAGAGACGCTCCAGCAAGCCTACACCCTGGATATCAGCCATTATTCGGGCTATTCGTTAATCATTGAGCCAAAGACGGTTTTTTATAATCTGATGAGGAAGGGAAAACTTCCGACTCCAGGGGAAGATATCGAAGCAGCCATGTATGAATTGGTGATGGAAGAAATGGATCGGCATGGTTTTGTTCAATACGAAATCAGCAACTTCGCAAAGCCAGGCTTTGAAAGCAAGCATAACCTCACGTATTGGAATAATGAGGAATACTTTGGATTTGGTGCAGGCGCACATAGCTATATAGATGGGTGGAGACGTTCCAATTCCGGCCCGTTGAAAAAATATATGGAACACATTGCGAACGGGGTATTGCCAGTATTTGAAGAGCATCATGTAAGCCGGGCAGAGAAAATGGAAGAAGAGATGTTTTTGGGTCTTCGAAAAAATGAAGGGGTTTCTGTTATGAAATTCATCGAGAAATTTCAGGAAGACCCACTTAAGCTTTATGAAAATCAACTTAACGATTTGATAGAAAAAGGCTGGATCAATGTTTCTGAAAATGCGATGAAGTTAACGAAAAAAGGACGTTTACTCGGAAATGAAGTTTTTCAATCATTTTTAGGTGTATCAAATGATTGACATAGAAGCACCTTTTTTGATAATTTATTAATAGAAATTAGCACTCGTTTGTCATGAGTGCTAACAGAGGTGATGTATGTTGTTAACAGATCGTCAATTGTTGATTCTACAAGTTATTGTTGACGACTTTATTCGATCTGCGCAACCCGTCGGCTCACGGAGTTTGTCGAAAAAAGAAGAAATATCCTTCAGTTCGGCAACCATACGCAATGAAATGGCTGACTTGGAAGAGCAGGGATTTATTGAAAAAACACACTCATCATCAGGGCGTGTTCCGTCTGAGAAGGGTTATCGGTATTATGTCGACAATTTACTTGCTCCTCAAACATTAAATAAGCATGACATTAATTCGATTCAGTCAATTTTCGCCGAAAAGATTTTTGAATTTGAAAAAATTATTCAAAAATCGGCCCGGATTTTGTCTGAGCTGACCAATTATACATCTATTGTGTTAGGGCCAGCGGTAAGCGTGAATAAGTTGAAAAGAATGCAAATCATTCCGTTGAACAAGGAAACAGCAATAGCTATTTTTGTGACCGATACTGGCCATGTTGAAAACAGGATGTTTCATTTGCCAGCTTCAATGGATGCGAGTGAATTGGAGAAAATGGTAAACATCCTCAATGAACGATTAAGCGGCGTTGCACTTGATGAATTAAACGATAACATCTATAAGGAAGTTGCAACTTTGCTGCGTCAGCATATTCAAAATTATGATTTCATGCTCCATTCGATTGCTGAAACATTTAAAATGCCCGTGAATGAAAAACTGTTCTTTGGCGGAAAAACCAATATGCTAAGCCAGCCCGAGTTTAATGATATTACGAAAATTCGCAGCCTTTTGAATATGATTGAACAGGAAGACAGGGTATTTGATTTAATCCGAAAAAACTCTGCAGGAATTCATGTGAAGATCGGCAGGGAGAACAATAATAGTGCGATGGAAAATTGCAGTTTAATTACGGCAACCTATTCTGTTGGTGCTGAAAAATTAGGGACGATCGCGATCCTCGGACCTACCCGAATGGAATATTCGCGTGTCATTAGCCTACTTGAATTTTTGAGCAAAGATCTAACATCCGTTTTAACAAAACTGTATCAAAATAACTAGGTACGGTAATATTGATGAAGAGTGGAACAGTATATACCATAACTTTCCATTTTTGATCGTGCATTTGAGGGAGGTGAGTAAGTTGACAGAGGAAAAAAACACGTTAAATGAAGAATTATTGCAGGAGAATGTTGAACTTACCAATTAAGAGGCTGAAGTGATTTTTGCTGAGAACAATCCAGCAACTGAAGAAAACGACAGCGAAATGACACTTGAAAAACAACTGCAAATACTTGAAGAAAATAATAATGAGCTTGAAAAAAAACTAGCAGAAGCTGAAAATCGTACGCTGCGCCTACAAGCGGATTTCGATAATTTTCGCCGCCGCAATCGATTAGAAGCTGAAGCGAGTGAAAAATACAGAGCACAAGCATTAATCACAGAAATATTGCCTGCAATCGACAATTTCGAAAGAGCTCTAAAAGTTGAAACTGACCATGAGCAAACGAAATCTCTGCTGCAAGGTATGGAAATGGTTTACAGAAGTTTGGTGGAAGCATTGAAAAAAGAAGGGGTCGAGCCGATTGAATCGGTCGGTAAAGAATTTGACCCGCATCTTCATCAGGCAGTTATGCAAGTTGAAGATGAAAACTTTGCTTCAAACATCGTAATGGAAGAATTTCAAAAAGGTTTTGTATTGAAGGATCGAGTGATTCGTCCATCAATGGTGAAAGTTAGCCAATAAGAAATTACCTATTAAAATTTGGAGGAAAAAATCAATGAGCAAAATTATCGGTATTGACTTAGGTACAACGAACTCATGTGTGGCTGTTCTTGAAGGCGGAGAGCCAAAAGTAATTCCAAATCCGGAAGGAAATCGTACGACTCCATCGGTCGTTGCGTTTAAAAACGGTGAACGTCAGGTAGGGGAAGTAGCGAAGCGCCAGGCGATCACAAATCCAAACACAATCATGTCGATCAAGCGACATATGGGAACTTCTTTTAAAGTGGAAGCCGAAGGCAAGGACTACACACCTCAAGAGGTTTCTGCTATTATCCTTCAATATATTAAAGCGTATGCGGAAGATTATTTGGGAGAGCCGGTTACTAAAGCGGTTATCACGGTTCCTGCCTACTTTAACGATGCAGAACGTCAGGCAACAAAAGATGCTGGTAAGATTGCTGGTCTTGAAGTAGAACGAATTATCAATGAACCTACTGCAGCAGCACTTGCATATGGTCTTGATAAAACAGATGAAGAACAAACAATTCTTGTATATGACCTTGGAGGCGGTACATTTGACGTCTCTATCCTTGAACTTGGGGATGGCGTATTTGAAGTAAAAGCAACTGCTGGAGACAATCGCCTTGGAGGCGACGATTTCGACCAAGTTATCATCGATTATTTGGTTGAGCAGTTCAGAAAAGATAATGGCATCGACTTATCCAAAGACAAAATGGCGTTACAGCGCTTAAAGGATGCTGCCGAGAAAGCTAAGAAAGATTTATCTGGTGTGGCTTCCACACAAATTTCATTACCATTTATCACTGCTGGAGAAGCAGGACCACTTCACCTTGAAGTAACGATGACCAGAGCTAAATTTGATGAGTTGTCTTCAGGTCTTGTTGAACGGACAATGGGCCCAACTCGCCAGGCTCTAAGCGATGCTGGATTAACTCCATCTGATATCGACAAAGTTATTTTGGTAGGTGGATCCACTCGAATCCCTGCTGTTCAGGAAGCAATCAAGAAAGCAACTGGCAAAGAACCACACAGAGGCGTTAACCCGGATGAAGTAGTTGCTATGGGTGCTGCTATTCAAGGCGGTGTTATTTCCGGAGATGTAAAGGATATCGTCCTTCTTGACGTAACACCTCTTTCATTAGGGATTGAAACGATGGGCAGCGTGTTCACGAAATTAATTGATCGAAACACAACGATTCCAACATCTAAATCACAAGTATTTTCAACGGCAGCCGACAGCCAAACAGCTGTAGACATTCATGTACTGCAAGGTGAGCGTCCTATGGCAACTGACAATAAAACGCTTGGACGTTTCCAATTAACGGATATCCCGCCAGCACCAAGAGGAATTCCACAAATCGAAGTAACATTC
>JAUZPT010000074.1 GCA_030705745.1 Bacillota bacterium
ACGAGATTTCCTGAAATATTGATGATCGTTTCCATCTATTTTGCAAAATGACCGATTAAATCAGGCAGCCATTCCATTAAATTTGTAAACTTATAACCGTATGAACGTGCTTTTTCATTATTCATAGTCCATGTTTTTTCAAGATCAAACGGAGAAACATTTTTACTCGCATCTGACACAACTGCCGTTTTTTCCGTCTCTTTCTCAATCAGAGATATAATATCACCTAATTTAATGCTTCCATTCGAACATGCATTAACCGGACCGTTAAATTCTTGATCTCCTGCCCATGCTAAAAATTCACCGGCTTCTGTTTCTAAAATAAAACTGATTTCTGCTTCTAAATTAGTAAAATATAAATCTTCTTCATTATGGATTTTTTCAACATGGTAGGCTAAACGATTCGTATAGTCATTTTTTCCAAGAACAATAGGAAAGCGAACGGCTGTTACTGGGAAAGGTGCCTTTTGAAAAAAAACCGCCTCCGCCTGCCGTTTTCCTTCAGGGTAAGAAAAATCATTTCTGCCACCCATTGTAATTGGATACGTATATGGATAATACTCTTCTTCAACTGCCCCCTCCAGGCCCGCTTTGTAGACTGAATTAGATGACGTAAAAACATATTTGCCTGTCTTACCTGTAAAAACATCAATCGCATCTTGAGCATCCTCAGATGTGTAGCAAATCTGGTCAAATACCACATCCCATTGTGTACCTGTAAATGCTTTTTGAAAGCTTGTGACATCAGACCGGTCAAACGAAATTCTTTTTACTTTATCTGCAAATGGGTCATTACTCATTCCCCGGGTTGCAATGGTGACATCAACCCCATTGTTTAAAAGTGCTTCAACTAAATGAATCCCAAAGAACCGTGTTCCCCCTAATACCAGAACCTTTTTCAAATGTATCACTCCTTAAATTGAAAATACTTCCAATATCGATGATAAGTGTAATTTGAATATTTGTAAAATAACAAAACCTGACCATTGGTCAGGTTTCACTCTCAAACGGATTGTATCGACGGTCGTTTTGACAATTTTCACATAGATGAAGGATTCTATGTTCAACTTCATTTTTCCCTTGTTCGGTTTCCTCGACGCTTCCGCAGACTTCACAAACCTTCACTCGAATCGCCTCCTTGGACACGTTCCGCTGCATAGCCAGCTTCCATAATCGCCTGTTTAAAATCCTGTAACGAAGCAGCATTTTCATCATAACTGATTCGGGCATAACCGGTCGTTTGGTTTACCTCTGCTCGACGGACTCCCCATACATGATGGAGAGCCTCTTGAAGTTTATCAATGTCATCCGAACTGTTAATGCCTTGTACTTGAAACACACCGTTTTTCATTTCCATCCTCCTTAATGAAGCTGCTGCTGTTGATCCTCAGAGAAGGCCTCGCCCATTCCGCGGAGGAACTGTAGCATAGATGTTAGCGAGGTTCGAATTTCCGGGTTTGTCATCGATCTTCCAAGCTTCCATAAGCTTTGCTCTTCGCCGCTTTCAACCGCATCCGTAAATCGCTCAAGACTACGATCTACACCGCTCATAATCGTTTGCAGCTTTTCTGGCTGCAGGGAACCAAAAAATTTGAAAGCATTGAAAGCATTCTTCACTGTGTTATACATAGCGGGCTGATTTACTTGCTGCAAGGCAATGACACTAACCTCGGTACGCTTTTCAAGAAGAGCGTTCACAGCATCAAGAATGCCTATTTCATTTAACTGCTTGACGATGTTAAGGGTCTTCACGATGGCATCCCTGTTCTCGGCAAGTGCATCGACAATAGCAGAAATAGCTTCCGCTTTTTCTTCAACTGGATTAGGAACTTCCTTTTTAATTTGCCTGATTGCCTTCGCCATATTTTGCTCCTCCTTGCTCGACAATTTCTGAAATTGGAGTATAGTCCTGACGCTTCCATTTATCCTCAACTCGTACGCTAATTTGCGGGATACGGTTTCCGAAGCGGTGATTCGTATCCGGAAGCGGCGGCTCACCTTCCTCTTCAAGGATTTCGAGGCGTACATCCATCTCCTTGTAGTTAGGTGTATGAGTGATATCATCATGATAGCTGCTTGTTAGCAGGTTGACAGCTTCGATATCTTCCCGATTATTCATCGTTAGATACAGCTCTTTCCCCTCCACACGATCCGTTACAAGTGCCCTTACTTCAACTACACCATAAGGTGAGGTTAAGCGGACCAAGGAGCCGTCCTTAATATTCCGTTCTTCTGCAAGCTCAGGTGAAACCTCGAGCCAAGGATTTGGCGTTTTAGACGCAATCGCTTTGGACCGGTAAGTCAAATTACCTTCGTGGAAGTGTTCAAGCAGTCGTCCGTTATTTAAATGAATGTCATAGTCTTCACCAGGTCTAAAAGGCTGTGTCCAATCCACTGGAACCAGACGGGCTTTTCCATCAGGAAACCCGAAGCGGTCTGTAAATAATAATGGAGTGGATGTGCCATCCTTGGCTACCGGCCATAACTGTGTATTCCATTGTTCCAGCCGATCATAGCTCACACCGGCAAATATGGTAGCAAGTGAAGCTGCTTCAGCCATAATTTCACTTGGATGCTTATAGTTCCAGTTCGCTCCAAGGCGGTTCGCTATCTCTTGGAAAATTTCCCAGTCCGGTTTCGCATCGCCCATAGGTTCAAATACCTTGTAAAAACGTTGAATCCGGCGCTCGGTATTCGTAAAGGTCCCATCCTTCTCCAAGCTTGGTGCTGCTGGCAGGACCACATCCGCAAATCTGGCTGTTTTACTAAAGAAAACATCCTGAACCACAAAGAATTCCAGCTTTTCAAAGGCCGATTCCACATGATTGATGTTAGAGTCGACAATTGCCATATCTTCACCAAACAAGTAAAGTCCCTTCAGCTTCCCTTTATCAATTCCTTCAACCATTTGATGGTTATCCAGACCCGGTTCCTCCGGCAGTTTCACACCCCAGGCATTTTCATACTTTTCGCGAACCTTTGGATCCTGAACAGGTTCATATCCAGGCATCCAAGCAGGCATGGTTCCAAAATCACATGCGCCTTGTACGTTGTTGTGTCCGCGTAAAGGATAGGCGCCGGTTCCAGGACGTCCGTAGTTTCCGGTAATTAACAGTAAATTGGAAATGGCTGTACTTGTATCGGTTCCACCCTTGTGCTGTGTAACCCCCATTGCCCATAACATACAAACCGATTTTGCATCATGAATCATGTTGGCGATTTGAATGATGGTATCCTTTGATAACCCAGTTGTTTCTTCCGCATACTCCAAAGTGAACTTATCAAGCTTCTGAATATATTCTTCTACTCCAGCCACTCTCTTGTTTAAAAACTCTTTATCTTCCCAGCCTTGATCAACGATATACTTCGTTACCGCAGATAACCAAATAAGGTCAGAACCTGGTTTTGGGTGAATCTGTAAGTTTGCCCGTTCTGCCAATTCATGTTTCCTTAAATCAGCAACGATTAGTTTTTGCCCATGAAGTTTATGTGCACGTTTGATTCTTGTCGATAATACAGGATGTGACTCTGCAGGGTTGGCTCCAATCACAACGATCAAGTCAGATGATTGAATATCCTCTATCGTTCCTGAATCACCGCCAATTCCAACGGTCCTCAATAAGCCCGCTGTGGCTGGTGATTGACAATAGCGGGAGCAGTTATCCACGTTGTTGGTTCCCATGATGGCACGGACGAATTTTTGAAAAAGAAAATTCTCTTCGTTGGAGCATTTAGATGATGCAATATACCCCATAGCATTCGGACCGTACTTCTCTTTCATTTCTTTTAGCTTGGAAGCTATAAGTGTTAACGCCTCTTCCCAAGTGGATTCAACAAACTCTTCTCCTTTACGGATTAACGGCTTGGTTAACCGTTCTTCGCTGTTTACAAAATCCCAGCCGAATTTTCCTTTTACACAAGTAGAAATGCCATTTACAGGTGCTTCTGCCACCGGCTCAATCTTGAGAATTTTTCTATCTTTCGTCCATACTTCAAAGCTGCAGCCAACTCCACAATATGTACAAACCGTTTTCGTGCGTTTTATACGAGTTTTTCGCATGGATGCTTCAATTTCAGATATGGCAAAAATCTGCTTATAACCAGGCTCGATTTCTTTTGTTATATCAATCATCGGTTCTAGAACTTTAGGTGGTATAGCGGTTAAAAAGCCTGCTTCACCAAGCATTGATTTTTCCATCAATGCATTACATGGACAAACGGTTACACAGTGACCGCAGGATACACAGGAAGATTCATTAATCGGTACATCATTGTCCCAAATGACCCGCGGTACTTCACGGTTCCAGTCGATCGTCAGCGTTTCATTTACTTGCAGGTCTTGACATGCCTCTACGCAGCGTCCGCATAAAATACACTGATCGGGCTCATAGCGGTACATCGGATGAGATTGATCCGGCGGATACGGCTTTGGACGAAATTCATATTTTTGATGTTCAATTTCTAGGTGTTCAGCTGTATTGTGGACCACACAGTTTCCATTGTTATTATCACAAACCGTACAATACAACTCATGGTTTTTAAGGATTCGAGAAAAAGCTTCATATTGGGCATCCCGAACATACTGGGACTTCGTATCCACCTTCATGCCAGGCTGAGCTTTGGTTGCACAGGCACGGACCAGCTCCCCGTTCACATTGACGTGGCACGTATCGCAGGTTTGAATGGTACCGAGATTTGGATGATAGCAAACACTTGGTACGTAATAGTCTAAGGATTGGGTAACGTCTAAGATTGTCTGCCCGGCTTTAGCTTCATATTCCTTCCCATTGATCTGGATTGTAAACGTTGATCCTTCCATTCTTCACCCTCCTGTGAGCCTTCCGGCTGAATCGTAAACAAATGATTTTTATAAGCGACAAAGTAGATGAGAGAAACAAAGATTCCCCCGCCGACTGCATTTCCGAGATAAACAGGAATAAAGTTGAGCAGATAGTCGTGCCATGTGAAGTGCCCGGCAAATATAGCAGCTGGAATGACAAACATGTTTGCCACCACGTGCTGGAATCCTATTGCCACAAAGGCCATAATCGGAAACCAAATGCCTAGAATCTTTCCGCCAATATCTTCCGCTCCATAGGCAAGCCATACCCCTAACCCGACGAGCCAGTTGCAGCCAATTGCCGAGATAAACGCTTGCCAGAAACTATCCTGAAGCTTCGCCTGTGCGATGGCGACAGTCTTGTCCATAAACGGACCAGCCTCGGTTAATCCGACAATATGACCAAAGAAGTAAGCTACAAATAAGGCACCTATTAAGTTACTGACTGTAATCCATAACCAATTGATGATTAGCTGCAGCGGAGCAATTCTGCCTGTAAACAAGGCCATCGAGACGGCCATCATATTCCCTGTCAGTAATTCTCCGCCGCCAATGACTATGAGCATCAATCCTACCGGAAAAACGGCTGCACCTAAAAAGGAACCAAATGTGCCCCAATCTTTTGGTAAATTGGCTGTTACGCGAATATCAAGCAAGAATCCCAGTGAAATAAAAGCTCCGCCAAGAAAACCTAATACTAAGACACTAGCAAGCGGTAAAGATACTTTCTTTGTACCTGTTTCTGCAGCAAGCTGTGCAATCTCATGCGGACTGCGAAATGCCATCGGTCTGCCCCCTTTTTGTGTGGTGATGAATTTAATTTGCGCTAATTTGGAATTTTAATAAGGGAAATCATTATTTAATAAGGAGAAGTTATATGAACAAGGAATCCATGCTTCAGCTCATCCACTCGATGATCACTTCATCTACGAAAAATCCAAAATATGCAGTTCTATCAACTGCTAAAATTGCAAATATCCTGGATTGTCCGATTGGTGAAGTGGAAAGTGGTATTACCGAATTTGTACAAACAGGAAAGTTACAAAAATCAACACTACAGGATTCGCCAAACTACGATATTTATTTGTTACCTTGATGGTGAGTAGCTATTTTGCGGTATTTGAGGGCATCAATCATTTTTATTGATGCCCTTTTCTATGTTTCAAGACTAGCTTGGTCAACAGTCCCTCATGAACTCAACTGGATCCGTTCCGGCCGTGTATACACATTTAACGTATGATTGCGAATAAACCCTACTGTTGTAATTCCTAATTCCTCTGCCAATTCCAAGGCCAGCTCCGTTGGGGCTGATTTGGACAGCACCATTTCACAGCCAATTTTTGCTACCTTTAATAAAATCTCAGAGGAGATGCGGCCGCTGAACACGAGAACTTTATCACCAATCGAAATGTTATTTTTCAAACAGTGTCCGTAAATCTTATCTAACGCATTGTGCCTGCCGATGTCCATCCGTCCCAGAATGATTCCGTTTAAATCGCACAGTGCTGCGTTATGGACGCCGCCTGTCATCTGGAAGGTTTCTGCGTTCTTTTGCAGCTCCCCCATCAATCGAAAGCAGTCATCAGCTGAGATTTTGATGCGGACATCCTTCATTTTCTTTGCCGTTAAGGCATCATTCGCAAACACAAAGCCCTGCCTGCTCATCCCGCAGCAGGAGGTTACATATCTTTTACTATGTAAGTTTTGAAAATAAGGATTCAGTTTACTTGTTTTTACGTGAACAAACCCTTCTTTTTCTTGTATCCAAAGCTCATCAATATCTTCATATCTTCTGATAATTCCCTCTGAAGCTAAAAAGCCAATAACCAGGTCTTCAATATATTCGGGCGTACACACCATGGTCATAAATTCTTTATTATTTAGTTTGATGGTAACAGGGTATTCGGTTACAATCCGATCCTCGATATCTTCTGTGAATCCATTGCAAAAGCGCAGAATTTCCCGCTTCACTTCAATCGGCTTCATGGTCATCGGCACCTGTCACTCCTCTGAAATAGAATAAAAGTCCTTCTTATCTTGCACAGAAGGACTTTTATTTTTGCATTGGTACTGTATGGAAAAAATGGGTCAAGACAAAATATATACATATAAAAAAGGAGGACTTTGTATTGGAATCAACTCCTGGAATGAAGGAATCGTTTTGGCAATACCACCACTCTTTTGAACACAGATTGGAAGCATGGAAAGTGGAGGTTTTATATACGTGGGAGTGGTGGTTCGGAATTGTGCTTTCCATCATCGCGTGGTCCCTTTGGTTGTTTTTTAGAAAAAAGGAAAGTTCCGACCGATTACTGCTAGCCGGTATTTTCACAGGACTTATTTCTGTAACTTTAGACAACATAGGATATCAACTTGCATTGTGGAATTATTATAAACCCGTTACTCCTTTGATCCCTGCCTATCTGCCTTATGATTTTGCACTTATGCCTGTTGTTGTTATGTTCTTAATACAGTTTTTCTATGTCAGAAATCCATGGCTGGTTGGATTACTTTTTGGATTACTAACTGCCTTTATTGGTGAACCGTTTTTTAAATTACTGGGGATTTATCATCCAGTTTACTGGAAAAACATTTATTCAATTCCTTTCTACACGATTATTTATTACATCTCGTTTAAGCTGGTGATGAGAAGAAACTTTGAAAAATTAAAATAGAGGGTATTCGTTTAGGAATCTTCATGGGGACTTGCATACCATGATAGAAAAAAAACTATTTAAGGGAGCGAACCGTGTGAGTGATTCAAATAAATCATTGATTCCTAATCAGCTTGTGGACTTACTTGTGAGTGATATTTTTCAAAAAAATGGGATAAAACCTGAAACAGTACAGGGAAAAGTATCCGATGAACAGAAACAAATGCTGAAAGAACTGCTCCAGAACCTAACCCAGCAGGTCGAAGCATTCGTTAATAATCCTGAAAAAAATCAATAAATAACAGAACAAACGCCTACCGATAGGCGTTTTTTTCATTTTTATAAAAAATGAGACAACCCTGGGGGATTTGTCCAAACAGAAGTATGGACAAACCATATATTATCTTGAAAACAAAAACAAAGGAGTGTAAACCAAATGTCATCAAGTAAAAGTGAAAAACACAGACACGAAGATGAGCGAAAACATCGTCGTGACGACCGCAAGTATGAGTCCAAGCATGAGTCAAAGAAAGAGTGCAGAGACGAGTCTGAAAAGAGCTTTAAGGAGTACTCTCGTGCAAAGGATGAAGATGTAGCACAAGATGCAAATCAGGTAAACGTTACTGACCAAGAATCTGATGAACTAATCTTTATCAAAGACTCCTGCAATATCTGTGTTCATACAACTGATACTCAAGCAGCTGTTTCACTGCAGGTTGCATTACAACTAGCGATTACTTTAGTCATCCGTATTACGATCCTTGATTCAGATAAAGGCCAAAGTGTATCTGAAGAACTGCTCCAGCATTTCAATTCAGAACAGATGAACAAACAAAAAATCTGGATCGAAAACTCTAAAGATATCAACGTAACAACTACTGATACAGATATTTCTGTAAACGTACAAGCGTTACTGCAGGTACTTGCAGCATTAGTTGCAAAAGTTGATGTAGCGTAAAAACAAATCATACAGAAGAGGTGAATAAAATGAGTGAGAACAAGTGGAGAGCATTAGACCATTGCAACGAAAAAGGTAAAAATCAAGCGGACGTTATGCAAGAGGCTGACCAAGTAGTTAAAACCGAACAAGATTCCTTTGAATGGATCATTATTAAGGATTCAGAATGTGTAGACGTACACACAACTGATACCCAAGTGGCATTATCCCTTCAAGCAGCAATCCAAGCTGCCATTGCAATCGTGATTACTATCACAATCGGTGACTCCGAAAAAGGTAAAAACGTAGCCCAAGATCTAAAACAATTCTTCAAAACGAAGCAGCGCAACTCTCAAAAGACAGTCATTCAGGGATCCAAAGATGTTAAAGTGACAACAACTGATACTCAAGTGGCTGTCAATATCCAAGCAATGCTTCAAATCCTTGTAGCCATCGTTGCTAAACTAGACGTTCTATAATAACCTCCCCCCTTCCATGATCCGTCGGTCGTTCAGAAGGGGGATTACATATTATCTTGTTTTCCAGCTTACCATATATTCAACATTTTCATTTGGAAGTAACATTACAGGTTCTTCCTTGAACCACTCCCCATCCATCCTAAGTTCCTGGCAGGCGATATCAAACTGGCACATCGCAATTCCTATATCTAACAGCTGCATGTCATAGCCTAATTTAGAACTGTAATTGGGAGTATGTTCAATATAAAAATGAACGACCTTTCGATCCTCACTTAGTACCAATCTCCAAGGCTGTTTATTGGATGCAGAAGGTCCAAGACGAACCATTTCAATGGGGATTTCGAGCTCCCCCGCTTTTTCCTTCGTTAAAGGAGCCGTAAAATCCGTATCATAAAAAAGCTTGTCCCATGCCTTTTTATTGTCAGCCTTTACAACCATCCGTGCGACCTTATCAAAAACCCGCTGTTTTTCGTTCGGATATCCGATTGGTGTGATGCAAGGAATAAACTCCCCTTTTTGTATGGAAATTTCCTGTTCAAACGAGTTCCGGTTGAACGTCCCTCCCATCCAGCACGTTCCAATCTCCAAATCAGTTAAATAGAGAACCAATTTTTGAAAACAATAGGCAAAATCTAAAAGAGAATCCTTGTGGTTTTCCGCCAAACCAACCAGGTAACCTTTTTGATTCTTAATAAATCCGTAGGTCCCGAGCTTAATTCCCTTGTCAGTGACATAATTGGTGACTTGGACCAGCTCCACTCTGCCTTGATAACCAAATGGTCCTTTGAAGTTTTCATCTTTTTTTATGTATTCCTTTATTTTCGTAAAATCAGATTCTGATATGTTTTTAGTATCATATGTCCGTATGGACTGCCTCTTCTGCATTGTATCAATCATGGTCCCTCTCCTAAACTGCAATATTATTCAATAATAACATTTTACTCTAATTCTTTTGAAGAAACCAATTATGGTTTTTCCAGTAAAAAAAGCACCGCAAAAATGTGCGCTGCTTCATTTCGTTTGTTCATTCCCTGATCGGTTTCGAATTAAATGAACGAAGAAGGTTCCTAAGAAGATGCTGATTAAGATACTGAAGAACACCATCTCATCCATATGGAGACCGAACGAAGAGATAATCATTTTGACCCCAATAATCGCGATTAATACAAACGCAGTCGTTTCAAACTCAGGTACTTTCTCAATGATGGCAAGGAATAATTGAGCCACTCCCCGCATCATTAAAATGCCTAATACCCCCCCCAGGAATAATACCCACTCTTGATTGGAAACACCAAAGGCAGCAATGACACTGTCAAAGCTAAAGGAAATATCCATCAGCTCCACGGTTAAAACAGTCCTCCAGAACCCCATTTTTCTAGCTTTAACGCCGTCATCGTCCTCGGAATTCTTCACAAAATTACTAAACACAATCCACAGCAAATAGTGGCCGCAGACGATTTTAATCCATGCAATATGAATCAAGGAAACTCCTAAACCAATGACTAGTATTCGGAAAAAATACGCCCCAAATAT
>JAUZPT010000075.1 GCA_030705745.1 Bacillota bacterium
TCTTTTAAGGATGATCTTGGCGCAGATTCCCTTGATGTTGTTGAATTAGTTATGGAATTAGAAGATGAGTTTGATATGGAAATTTCTGACGATGATGCTGAAAAAATCACTACAGTTGGTGACGCTGTTAATTACATAAATAGCAAGAAGTAGTCGTTAGATTTCATGGCCAAAGCTCCGTTTTCAAACGGGGCTTTCTTCTGTATTATAGAACGTGTGAAAAACTTTATGGATTGAAAAGGAATCACGACGACAAGTATGAGTGTGTGTAAATGATGATCAGGGTGGAGAGTTTATGCGCAAAAACGGAAAGGATCAAGAAATGAATATTAATCGCGCAAAAGAAAATTCCTTTAAGGATTTTCAAAAGAATTTGAGCATTTACTTTGAAAATGAACTGCTGTTAAAACAGGCTTTTACCCATTCATCATATGTGAATGAGCATCGCAGGAAGCCTTTTGAAGATAATGAAAGGCTTGAATTTTTAGGGGACGCTGTATTGGAATTGACCGTTTCTCAATTTCTTTTCAAGAAATATCCGATGATGACTGAAGGGGAACTAACAAAACTTCGGGCAGCCATTGTTTGTGAGCCCTCTCTTGTGCATTTTGCCGAAGAACTATCCTTTGGGAAGATGATTTTGCTCGGCAAAGGGGAAGAAATGACGGGTGGTCGAGCAAGGCCTGCCCTGCTCGCTGACGTGTTCGAAGCGTTTATCGGAGCCCTTTATTTGGATAAAGGAATTGCGGAAGTGACCGATTTTCTTGATAAAGTAGTTTTTCCTAAAATTAATGCTGGTGCTTTTTCTCATGTGATGGATTTTAAAAGTCAGCTTCAGGAGCTTATTCAAAGGGATGGAATAGGTTCAATCGAATACAAAGTTTTGCAGGAAAAGGGACCTGCCCATAATCGGGAGTTTATTTCTCTCGTTTCCTTAAATGGTGAGGAATTGGGGACGGGAACAGGAAGGTCGAAAAAAGAGGCAGAACAGCATGCTGCCCGAATGGCCCTTGGGAAGTTAAAAGAAGAAATGAACCATACACAGAAATGATGATAACCAAACAGCTGAGGAGGGATATTCATGTATTTAAAACGGTTGGATGTCATTGGTTTTAAATCCTTTGCTGAACGAATCGGAGTCGATTTTGTACGCGGTGTAACTGCGGTAGTCGGGCCTAACGGAAGCGGAAAAAGCAATATAACAGATGCAATTCGCTGGGTATTGGGTGAACAGTCCGCAAAATCGCTCAGAGGAACGAAAATGGAAGACATCATTTTTGCCGGAAGCGACTCAAGAAAGGCATTGAATTTTGCAGAAGTGACATTGACCCTCGATAATGAAGATCAGCGACTTGCGCTCGATTATAGTGAAATAAGTGTCACAAGAAGGGTCTTCCGCTCGGGAGAAAGTGAATTTCTCATTAACAAACAATCGTGCAGGCTGAAGGATATCGTCGATTTATTCATGGACTCGGGTCTTGGGCGGGAAGCCTTTTCGATTATCAGCCAGGGAAAAGTCGAGGAAATACTTAACAGCAAAGCAGAAGAACGGCGTACCATTTTTGAAGAGGCAGCCGGAGTTTTAAAATATAAAAACCGCAAGAAAAAAGCGGAAGCAAAACTAATGGAAACTCAAGAAAACCTAAACAGGGTTCAGGATATATTGCATGAATTGGAAAGCCAGGTTGAACCGTTGAAAATTCAGGCTTCCATCGCAAAGGATTTTGTAGACAAAAAGGAACAGTTGGAAAAAATCGAAGTTGCATTAACTGTCCACGAAATTGAAGATCTCCACCAAAAATGGAATGTACTTTCAGGGCAATTAGAAGAGCATAGTAATGAAGAAATAAAATTATCTGCCGAACTTCAAAAAAAGGAAGCGAAAATAGAAGAAATCCGCGACCACATTGCCGCATTGGATGAATCGATAACCGACCTCCAAACCATTCTTTTAAGCGCAACCGAGGAACTGGAAAAAATAGAAGGCCGGAAAGAAGTACTCAAAGAACGAAAGAAAAATGCTGACCATAATAAAGCGCAACTTGAAAAAAATATTCTTGAATTAACTGCCAAGGTAGCAGGCCTGAACGAACAAAAAGAGATTCAGCAATTGACTGTACAGTCTCTAAGTGAACAGGCAAAAGCACTTCAAACGCTTTTGAAGGAAAAACAAGAGAAGCTCTTATTATTCAGCGGTGATTTGGAATCGAAAATCGAGTCATTAAAAAGTGAATATATCGAACTCCTAAACGGTCAAGCGGCAGCAAAGAATGAATTGAAGTATTTGGAGCAACAACAGCAACAGCAATTTCGGAAAACCTCCAGGCTTGATGAGGACAACCTCAGATTCATTCAAGACAGACAGGCGGCGGCTGAAAGGAAGGCTTCAATAGAAGCATCTATACAAAGCATTCAATTAAAGCTGGATGAACAGATCGTCTCCTATAGGGAAAATCAGCGTAAACTTGAGTCTGTGAAAAACAATTTTCAAAAGCAGGAAACCACTCTTTATCAAGCGTATCAATTTCTTCAACAGGCAAAATCGAAAAAAGATATGCTTGAAGAGATGGAAGAAGATTTTGCAGGATTTTTTCAAGGTGTAAAGGAAATTCTCAAGTCGCGCGGAGATCGCCTGCAAGGAATTGAAGGAGCTGTGGCGGAACTCGTCCACGTACCAAAACAATATGAAACTGCCCTTGAAACAGCATTTGGGGCCGCATTGCAGCATGTTGTCGTCGACACGGAGCAAAGCGCAAGGACAGCTATTCAATTTTTAAAACAAAATGGATATGGACGAGCGACATTTCTCCCTCTAAGTGTGATAAAGGGAAGATCTCTTTCGGAAATCCAGCTTTCCGGGATTAAGAATCATCCATCCTTTATTGGGGTGGCATCAGACCTTGTTACGTTCGAAAAAAAGTATGAAGACATCATGGGGAATCTCCTCGGAAATGTAGTCATAACCAAGGATTTAAAGGGCGCCAATGAATTGGCAAAGATCCTTCAATATCGAACCCGCATGGTTACGCTTGATGGTGATGTTGTAAATCCAGGAGGTTCGATGACTGGTGGGGCACTTAAGCAAAAAACCTCATCGCTGTTAACCCGAAAAGGCGAATTGGATGAACTGAAAAATAAATTAGCCGATATGGAAAAGAAAACGGTAAACCTTGAAGTTCTGGTCAAATCGCTAAAAGCGGATATCCAAATTCATGAAGAGCAATTAGAGAACTCCAGAAAAAATGGAGAAGAGCTTAGATTGTCGGAACAAGCGTTAAAGGGTGACTTGCGTGAAGCAGAGCTAGAAGAAAAAAATATCAATGACCGACTGGCAATTTACGATCTGGAGAAAGGCCTTTTTTCAGAAGAAAATTCTGTTATGGAATCAAGAAAGCTTGAATTGGAAAAGTCGTTGAATTCCCATGGCGAGAAGATTGTTGCTCTTGATGCGCTCATTATTCAGCTGACAGAACAAAAAACGAGCGACTTTACTTCGAAGGAAGTTCTTTTGACAGAAATTAATGAGTTGAAAGTGGAGTTTGCCGCGAAAAATGAGCAATTCCTGCATGCGAAGGAACGATTTGCAAGTGTACTTGAAGATTTAAAAGAAAGTGAACAAAAGCTCGGCGAGTATTCTGAAGACTTGCATCTGCTGCTTTCAGAAATGACCGATCGTTCTTCAGGAGAAGATCAATTAATTGCGGCATCCAAAATCAAACTGCAAGACAAAGAAAACACAATCAAACTGATTTCTTCGAGAAGAGAAGAACGCCTCCAACTTCAAAATAAATTGGAGGACGAAGAATTGGAAGCGAAAGAGTTAAAACGACTCCATAAAGGGATGGTAGAGAGTTTAAAGGACGAGGAGGTCAAACTTGCTCGTTTTGATGTTGATCTTGAAAACCGCCTGGCGCACCTAAGAGAGGAATATTTATTATCCTTTGAAGCTGCAAAGGAACACTATCCGTTGCAAATTGCTCCTGAAGAGGCAAGAAAGAAAGTCAAATTGATTAAGCTAGCAATTGAGGAACTAGGAACTGTGAATATTGGTGCCATCGAAGAATATGGCCGCGTTTCAGAACGTTTTGAGTTTCTATTGGAACAAAAGACAGATTTGCAGGAAGCAAAGGACACGCTATTCCTAGTAATTGATGAAATGGACATTGAAATGAAAAAACGCTTTGAACAAACATTCAAAGGGATTCGTTCACATTTCGAACCGGTTTTCAAGGCGTTATTTGGCGGAGGAAGGGCAGATTTAAAGCTGACAAATCCAGAAGATTTATTAAATACTGGCGTCGAAATCGTCGCACAACCTCCCGGAAAAAAACTGCAAAACCTCAGCTTGCTATCTGGAGGCGAGCGTTCTTTAACGGCAATCGCCCTGCTTTTCGCGATATTAAAAGTCCGCCCTGTTCCTTTTTGCATTCTGGATGAAGTCGAAGCAGCTCTGGATGAAGCAAATGTCCATCGTTTTAGCCAATATTTGAAAAGATACAGCGCCGAAACGCAGTTTATCGTCATTACACATAGAAAAGGCACAATGGAAGAAGCGGATGTATTATACGGAGTTACGATGCAGGAATCAGGTGTGTCCAAACTAGTGTCTGTACGACTCGAAGAAACGAAAGAGCTTGTTAAATCTTAAGGGAAGGAAGTGTGAGAATGAGCTTTTTTAAAAAACTGAAAGAAAAAATCACGAAGCAAACCGATAGTGTGACTGAGAAGTTTAAAGAGGGTTTAACGAAAACGCGTGATAACTTTTCCGGCAAAGTAAATGACCTTGTCGCAAGATACCGTAAAGTCGATGAGGACTTTTTTGAGGAGTTGGAAGAAATTCTCATTCAGGCCGATGTGGGCTTCGATACGGTAATGAAGCTGATTGACGAGCTGAAAATGGAAGTGAAGCGCAAAAATATCCAGGATCCGAAAGACGTGCAAAGCGTCATCTCTGAAAAATTGGTCGATATTTATAATGGTGGAGAAAATCAATCATCTCATTTGAACATTCAGGAAAATGAGTTGACCGTCATTTTATTTGTCGGAGTTAACGGAGTTGGAAAGACGACTACGATTGGAAAACTAGGCCATAAATTTAGAAGCGAAGGAAAAAAAGTATTGATGGCGGCCGGTGATACTTTCCGTGCAGGTGCAATTGAGCAGCTGGAAGTGTGGGGCGAAAGGGCAGGAGTCGAAGTAATCAAACAAGCAGAAGGATCTGATCCTGCAGCCGTAATGTTTGATGCGATCCAGGCGGCAAAAACAAGAAAAGCAGATATCCTGCTGTGCGATACTGCCGGACGCCTGCAAAATAAAGTGAACTTGATGAAAGAGCTTGAAAAGGTAAAGCGTGTCATTGAACGCGAAATTCCGGGAGCCCCTCATGAGGTGCTGCTTGTCCTTGATGCAACGACAGGACAAAATGCTCTCATTCAAGCGAAAACGTTTAAGGAAGTCACAAATGTAAGTGGAATCGTTTTATCGAAACTCGATGGAACGGCAAAAGGTGGAATTATTCTAGCCATCCGAAACGAACTGAAAATTCCAGTGAAATTTGTCGGCCTTGGTGAAAAAATGGACGATCTTCAGGAATTCGACGCAGAAAAATATGTGTATGGATTATTTGCCGATCAAATTGAAAAAACAGAATAGAAAAACAAAAGAAAACAGGCGCAATAAATCGTTGTGCCTGTTTTCTTTTACATGTAAAGTTATTTTCTTGACAGAAGGCATATATCCTGTGTAAACTTACATTTGTAAAGGCTTTTCACTTAACAAGGAGGGATAAGCATGCTTGAAAAGACAACGCGCGTGAATTATCTTTACGATTTTTACCAGTCGTTGTTAACACCAAAGCAGCAAAGCTATATGTCTCTCTACTATTTAGACGATTATTCACTCGGGGAAATTGCCGAAGAGTATGACGTAAGCCGCCAGGCGGTCTACGATAATATTAAGCGTACCGAAGCGATGCTCGAGGAGTATGAGGAAAAGCTGCAATTATTTCAAAAGTTTCAGGAGCGAAGCGTGCTCCTCACGAAAATGAATGAATTGTTAAAAGAGGATTCACCCTCAACTCAGGCATTAACGGAAGCAGTTGCCGAGCTTGAGAAATTAGATTAGGAGGCGGCACGCATGGCATTTGAAGGATTAGCCGACCGTCTGCAAAATACGATTCAGAAAATCCGCGGAAAAGGGAAAATCAACGAAGCGGATGTAAAAGAGATGATGAGGGAAGTCCGTCTCGCATTATTGGAGGCAGACGTCAATTTCAAGGTTGTCAAAGATTTTGTCAAAAAAGTCAGTGAACGCTCAGTTGGACAGGAAGTTCTTAAGAGCTTAACTCCTGGCCAGCAGGTAATTAAGATCGTCAATGAAGAGTTGACGGAACTGATGGGTGGCGAACAGAGCAAAATTGCCGTGTCAAACCGTCCGCCAACTGTTATTATGATGGTCGGATTGCAGGGTGCGGGTAAAACGACAACCACAGGGAAACTTGCTAACCTTCTTCGCAAGAAGTACAATCGTAATCCATTGCTTGTGGCTGCTGATATTTACCGGCCTGCTGCGATAAAGCAGCTTGAAACACTTGGAAAACAGCTGAGCATGCCGGTTTTTTCCTTGGGGGATAAAGTCAGCCCCGTGGAGATTGCTAAACAGGCGATTGCCAAAGCGAAGGAAGATCATCATGATTACGTCCTGATTGATACTGCCGGACGTTTGCATGTCGACGAAGCGTTGATGAACGAACTGAAGGATATTAAAGATCTGACAAAACCGGATGAAATTTTCCTTGTTGTCGATGCCATGACCGGGCAGGATGCTGTCAATGTTGCGCAAAGCTTCAATGAACAGATGGGACTAACAGGCGTCGTGTTGACGAAGCTTGACGGCGATACGCGTGGTGGAGCGGCACTCTCGATTCGCGCTGTAACCAATACCCCAATCAAATTCGTCGGGCTTGGCGAAAAAATGGACGCAATTGAACCGTTTCATCCGGAACGAATGGCTTCAAGAATTCTCGGGATGGGCGATGTCCTTACGCTAATTGAAAAGGCGCAGGCAAATGTTGATGAGCAGAAGGCGAAAGAGCTTGAACAAAAAATGCGGACTGCCACCTTTACGCTTGATGACTTTTTGGAGCAGCTCGGGCAGGTCCGGAACTTGGGTCCGCTTGACGAGTTGTTAAAAATGATGCCAGGCGCCAATAAAATCAAGGGTTTAAATAATCTTCAAATCGACGAAAAGCAGATTTCCCATGTTGAAGCGGTCATTCGATCGATGACGAAAGAAGAAAAAACTCATCCTGAAATCATCAATTCGAATCGTAAAAGACGGATTGCAAAGGGTAGCGGACGAACTGTTCCAGAAGTAAACCGCCTGCTCAAGCAATTTGAGGACATGAAGAAAATGATGAAGCAAATGACAGGCATGCAGCAAAAAGGAAAGAAAAAAGGCGGTTTTAAATTTCCGTTTAAACCGTTTTAATGTAAATCTTTGCACTGTAAAGAAAAAACACTTTACAAACATATTGATTTTCTGTTAAACTTTTATCTTGTGTGAAACTATTCGGAGGTGCTTTTTTAAAATGGCAGTTAAAATTCGTTTAAAACGTATGGGAGCAAAAAAATCTCCTTTTTATCGTATTGTTGTAGCAGATTCTCGTTCTCCTCGTGACGGACGTTACATTGAAGTAGTTGGAACTTACAATCCAGTTGCACAACCTGCAGCAGTAGATCTTAACGAAGAATTAGTATTAAAATGGTTACAGGATGGAGCAAAACCATCTGACACAGTTCGTAACCTATTCTCTAAACAAGGCATCATGGAAAAATTCCATAATGCAAAGCTTGGCAAGTAATCGCGGCTAACAGACATGAAACTACTAATCGAAACTATTGTTAAGCCCCTTGTTGATTTTCCTGAAGACGTACATGTAAATGTTAACGAAGAAGATCAACGCGTGACCTATCAGCTTTCTGTCAACAAGATTGATATGGGTAAAGTTATTGGAAAGCAGGGGCGCGTTGCAAAAGCGATTAGAACAGTTGTCTATGCAGCAGGAGCATCACAGCAGAAGAAGATTTTTCTAGAAATTAGCGAATAAGAAATGTTGTAGCCATTGCAAAATGGATGCAGCAAAAAGTGAGAGGAGAGGGATAACACCCTCTCTTTTTGCTAACTTCTTTTTTTATCCCTCACCAGGACAAATATATGTACGGAGGAATGAAAATGAAAATACTTCAGAATGTTGTGGTCAAGCAAATTTTAACCGAAAAAAGCAAACAGAAACTGCTAGATCAATATCATTCTCGGCTGCAGCAGCTGAGAAAGGAATGTGAACAGCTTCAATTTGAACTGAAAAAGCTGGAGAAGACGAAAAAATTTAATCAATCTGATTTAACCAATCATGTTGCAAAAGAGATCGCAGTCCGTCAGGAAAAAGCTAGGCTGTCTGAGTTTCAAATCGAACAATTACATATGCTACCATTAGGAAGCGAGTTAAAAGAAAAAGAAGTTCAAGCAATCATTGACGTTAATATTGGGGATGTTTGGGATGAGAAAACTCATCAACCATCCATCGTTGTAAAAGATGGAATCATAGAAGAAATTCGTTAGAGGTGAAATCCGAAATGGAAAAATGGTTTAATGTTGGAAAAATCGTAAATACCCACGGGCTTAGAGGTGAAGTTCGCGTCATCTCCAAGACGGACTTTCCGCAGGAGCGCTATAAAGTGGGGAATGTATTATCTTTATTCATGCCGAAGGAAACTGATCCAATACAGCTTAAGGTCAAGACTTATCGAAGTCATAAAAACTTCGATTTATTGACGTTTGAGGGATATGAAAATATCGGGCAGGTCGAGAAATTCAGAGATGGCATTCTTAAAGTTCCCGAGTCGCAGCTTGGCCAGCTAAAGGAAAATGAATATTATTTTCATGAAATCATCGGTTGTACAGTGACGACAACTTCAGGTGAAGAGCTTGGGAAGGTGACTGAAATACTTATACCTGGTGCGAATGATGTATGGGTGATCAAAGGGAAGGGCGGAAAAGAAATTCTTATTCCCTACATTGAAGAAGTCGTACTCAAAGTGGACGTGAAGGAAAAGCAAATTACGATTGAACCGATGGAAGGGTTATTAACATGATGAAAATTGATGTTCTCACCCTTTTCCCTGAGATGTTTAGCGGGGTGTTCGGACAATCGATCCTTAAAAAGGCCGAAGAAAAAAATGCAGTTAATTATAATGTTGTAAATTTCCGTGATTATGCAGATAACAAGCACAATACGGTCGATGATTATCCATATGGTGGAGGAGCGGGCATGGTTCTGAAGCCGCAGCCTATTTTCGACGCGGTGGCGGCCTTAAAAGAGTCTTCAGGAATGGAAAAAACAAGAGTCATACTTCTTTGTCCACAGGGTGAACGCTATTCCCAGGCGAAAGCGGAAGAGCTTGCGAAAGAAGAGCATCTGGTTTTTATTTGCGGACACTATGAAGGCTATGATGAAAGAATCCGCGAGCACCTTGTAACCGACGAAATTTCTATTGGGGATTATGTCCTCACCGGTGGAGAACTGGGATCGATGGTCATTATTGACAGCATCGTCCGCTTGTTGCCCGAGGTATTGGGAAATGAAGAGTCACATATGAAAGATTCCTTCAGCACAGGAATGCTTGAACATCCCCACTACACAAGGCCGGCCGACTTTCGAGGTATGAAAGTGCCGCAAACGCTTCTATCAGGCAATCACAAGTTAATTGAAGAGTGGAGAACGAAGGAATCGTTGCGCAGGACGTTTTTGCGTCGGCCAGATTTATTCGATCAAATCACCTTGACTTCGGAGCAGGAGAAATGGCTGGACGAAATCGAAAAAGAATACAAGTAATCATTGCATGGGAATTCGGTTTATGTTAAGATATTTCTTGTGACTTACGCTGCAATTTGCAGACAAGGGTCTTAAAACGATGTTCCGCTGCAAATGAACGAGGTGCATGAGCGTCTGTTGGGAGGAGTTGAAAACGATGCAACAATTAATTCAAGAAATCACAAAAGAACAACTTCGCACTGATCTTCCTTCATTCCGTCCTGGTGATACTGTACGTGTACACGTAAAAGTTATCGAGGGTACGCGTGAACGTATTCAGTTGTTTGAAGGTGTTGTGATCAAGCGTCGTGGTGGTGGAATCAGCGAAACTTTTACAGTACGTAAAGTTTCTTACGGTGTAGGCGTTGAGCGTGCATTCCCTGTACACACACCTAAAATCGCGAAGCTAGAAGTAATCCGCCGCGGTAAAGTCCGCCGTGCGAAGCTTTACTACTTGCGCAACCTTCGTGGTAA
>JAUZPT010000076.1 GCA_030705745.1 Bacillota bacterium
TGAAGGGAATTTAAATGAGATGGCTTCGTGATTAGTTTTTTCATAAAGCGATTAAGCTGTGTGGGATAAACAAAAGGCAAGTTTTGTGGGGCTTGATATAAAGTAAACTCGGGGTTAATAAAAATAACGTATGATTCAATAGTTAAATTGAATCCTTGATTTTGGAGCAATTGACGGAGCAAGGAGCTGCTTCTTTTCGATTGATCAAGTGGATTTTTAATTTCCTTTCCTGAGATCATAAATAATTTGTCAGCCTCGTAATAATAATCGCCTTCATTAGTTTTTATCTCGAAATTGTAAATGAGTTCCTGGTAAATGATCAACGAATCAATTTGGAATTTTGTGTTGTTAACTTCTAACAAAAGATCGTTTAATATCAAGCAATCACTTTGAATTTTTTCTGTCAATAAATCAAATTGGACTTCACCTTCAAAGCCTTTTTCAAGATGTAAATAATATTTTTGGGCTTCTGTTGTTAATTCCATTCGTGTGTTTAAAATTCGTAGTATCTTTAATAAATCTGATTCAGTTCGGGCTTTTAAAAGCATTTCTCACTTCCTCTCTTGTTTAAATTAATCATACTAGTATTGTTGAGAGAAAAAAGTGAATTTTTTGTTACATTTGCAGCTTTTTTACACATTATTTTTCCTTTAATTTTAAAAAATCGCAAATGAGCTTAACATGCTCATGTTTTGGATAGGTTTTGTATAAAGTACTGGACAAACGGATCGGGTCTCCAAAAAAGTATCTTTCATATTGGGTTTGTCTTGTACCAAATGAACTCATCGTAAGATCCCAAGCCAAACGAAAGATTTTAACTCTGTCTTCTGCAGACTTTGTGGCGCCTTGAAGGTACTGGTTGAGGTCCGTTCTAATATCAGATTGAAAGTCTTTTTCGGTTGGTAATGCGATCATTCCGCTCGCTCCAATTAATTGAATGATTTCGCTAAAGCGTGGATAGATTTTAGGAAAGATGAGGCTGGCCGTTTGGAGGGGGATTAAACTTGGTCGCATATAACCCCAATCATCCAATTGAGCATCATTTTCTGCCTTCTCTAATAGTGCTTTCATTGTTTCAAGACCGATTATGATTTCTGAAAGTTTTTCTTGTATATGCTGGTACTCACCTACATTAATGGTTTCCACAAGAAGTTCAGCAAGGCCGAGAACAAATTCTGTTTTAACTATTTGCCTCGTCAATACCTGATGAAATGCATTATGCTGAAAAGAATTTTTGAGCATGAAGTCTCGGGATGCTTCAATATTGTCATATATAAAAACTCGATCCCATGGCACTAACACATTGTCAAAGACAATAATAGAATCCATTTCTTCAAATCTTGAACTTAAGGGATGATTAAAAATAGATTCTCCCCCAACAAATGATTCTCTGCAAATAAATTTTAATCCTTTCGTATCAGAAGGGATGGAAAAAGCAAATGCTTCATCTGGATCCATTATTACAGGCGCAGAATATACCAATACTTCATCTGTTACCCCACCCTGTGTAGCTAATAGCCGTGCACCTTTTATGATAATTCCTTTTTCATTTCTATCAATTACCCTAGCGGAGATTGGTTCCTTGGAAACTTCAAAATAGCACTGTGAACGGTTCACTTGAGGGGTAACAAGTGTATGTGTAAACGTGAGATCTTGATTCATGGCCCTTTCATATAAGGATAGAATATTTTCAGGAAAGCAATTTTCTTTGCCTTTTAAAAGGGAAGAAGATGAGGCTAAGCTCATTAACGCAGTGTTCATATAGTCAGGACTTCTTCCCATCATGCCGCCAGTGTATTTTGCCCAGTGTTCCATCATCTTTCGTCTTTTTTTTAAATCATCCTTGGTTTTTGGCTGCAAATAGGAAAGTCCAATGGGGTCTTTTGTTTCAGGCGATAAGAAGGTCATCTCACCTTTTAGATTTCTATCATTTTGCAAAGCGAAAAGGGAGGATTTTGTCTGAAGAAGCCCTTTGAAGGCAGGATGTTCAGAAATCCTGCCCTCAATCCTTTTTCCGTCATACCAAATTTCAGTTTTCAGCAGATTGATTCGGTCAATAAAATCTTTTCCATTAATGACACCCATAGTCCCACTCCATTTATCATTTGGTTAAGTTATTTTCATAATATTGGATAACCAGTTAGCTTGTTCCTGATTTTTAAAGCGGGATAAGCCTTATTTAATTATGGAATAATGTTGGGTTTTGATAATTTTGGACTTCTTACTTTTGCTTTAGGTAAAAACCTATTGAAAATCCTGATTTTTTGAAAACCAATTGCACGGTATTATGGTGTCCGATTTTATATTTGTATAATTTTCCCTTACCCTATTTTAATCTGCAATCTGTTAAAATACATATTAAACTGATTTGTTAAAGGGGAATGGATTTGAAAAAGAGAATAATGAAAATCGGTATGGCTATGGTGCTGTTTTTAGTACTTGGTCTCGGCGTTGCCGGCAACTATTTCTATAATGTCGCCATCAATCGCAGCCAGGGAGGTCCTCAGCTGCATGGGGGCGGAAATAGTGTAGCTGCTGCCAGTTTGCTCGGAACCGAAGAAGAGCAAGCCAAAATGGACAAGCTCATGAAATGGACTGCGCAGCAGCACTTTGAAATTGTCGATATAAAATCATATGATGGCTTAAAATTAAAAGCCCGCTTTTTGAAGAACCCAAATTCGAATGGGAAGGCGGTAATTTTGGCGCATGGCTATAAAGGTAGCAGCGAACAAATGCCGGGGATTACGAAGTATTACTTCGATTTGGGGTATGATATTTTGAAGCCGGATGCCAGAGGACATGGAGAGAGTGAAGGGAATTATATCGGTTACGGTTGGCATGACCGAAAAGACATTGTTAAATGGGTTCATTTTTTAATAGATAAAAAGAAAGAGAATGCTATTTTTCTGCATGGTTTTTCAATGGGAGCGGCAACCGTCCTAATGACGAGCGGGGAAAAGCTTCCCGGAGAAGTAAAAGGAATCATCGAAGACAGTGGTTATACATCAGTCAAAGCTGAATTGTCCCACCAATTAAAATACTTGTATCACCTCCCAGCATTCCCGATTATGGACATAACAAGCGCCATTACGAAAATAAGAGCGGGCTATACTTTTGACGAGGCTTCGGCGTTGGAAAGCGTAAAGAAAAATAAATTACCGCTGTTTATCATCCATGGCGACAAGGATGAACTCGTGCCAACTGAAATGGCTCATGAAATTTATAATGCGGCCACCAGTGAAAAAGAGTTATGGATCGTACATGGAGCAGGGCATACAGAAGCGTACACGATTGCTGAAGAGGAGTATCAGAAGAGGTTGAAGGCTTTCTTGGATCGTGCACTTCGAGAGTAATCCGATAGGAACAGATCATTGCTCGATATATACAAAGATACTTTATGTAACAAACCTGTGCTTTGCTTCAATAATGGAGCAAAGCATTTTTTAGCTAATAGGAAAGTGCAACTACGCCTCTGTCTTCGCCCTTAGAGGCTCGCCAATCGGCGAGTTTGCTTTATGTAAAAATAAAAGCTGCTTATTTTTTAAATACATGTTGACCGATTACTAGAGTGGTAGTTCTTGAAGCTAGCCAATGACTCCTAGCGATGGTGGGATTGTAGAAAAACAATGACCCGGATGCGATATGGCGCTTTTCTGTTAAAGCTGCTTTTACGGCTGCGACCGATTCCGAATCAGCTGTTTTATTAATTTCACCATTGCTGACAGGTTGAAATTGCCCAGGTGCATATATGACACCTTTAATGGTGTGAGGGAATTTCGGATTTTCTACTCTGTTTAATACAACGCATGCTACTGCGATCTTTCCTTCGAAAGGCTCTGTTTGAGCTTCAGCCCGAACTAATCTAGCTAACAAATCTATTTCATAATCTGACAATCTTTCTTTCTCAGGTGTGATCACTGTTTGTTTCGTTTTCTCAGTGGTATCAGCGACTTTACAATTTTGACTTGGCGAATGAACTTCCTCTAATTCTTTTGTTTGAGCTTCAGCTATAATTAATCTGTCAAGCTGGTCTATTTCTTCATCTGAGTAACTTACTTTTTCCGATGAGATCACTGTCTCTTGTACGCGTACTGTTTTTTGGGGTTCCTCGGTATTAACGGCTTGTCCAACATAAATTAGATTAAGATTTCGAATTTGCGGATTCAGTTCTTCTAATTGCTGCAATGTTAGGCTTGATTCCGATGAAATTTTGGTCAAAGTATCGCCTTTTTTTACTGTATAGGCTAAGGCATGAGTGGCAAATAAGAAAGACAATAATAATGTAAATGTAGCAATTAATATTCTCATAGTTCGATTCCTCCTAAAAAGTAGAAGTCGGGTGATTTTCTTATTTAATCTATTCGTATGAATAAAATAGATAGATTAGTATTACAGTTTGGTTACATATAAGAGGATCCATTTTCTTTCTATTTTTTGGAATATATAGGAAGGGTAATGTGAAATGAAAGAAGAGACACTCGTCAACTTACAGTTTTTATTAATGATGGAGAACTCTAGATTTTTCAACAAGATATGGTACGATAATAAGAAAAAAAGTAGGCGGAGGAAAAACAAATGTTCAGCTTTAAGAACGATTACAGCGAAGGCGCACATCCTAGAATATTAAATGCATTATTGGAATCTAATTTTGTGCAAGAAGATGGGTATGGGGAAGATCGATATACTCAAAAAGCGATTGAACTATTAAAGGGGAAAATTGGATCTGACGTTGATATCCACCTATTATCAGGCGGTACACAAACAAATCTTACTGCTCTTTCAGCGTTCCTACGACCTCATGAAGCTGCCATTGCAGTTAGTACCGGCCATATTCTTTCGCATGAGACTGGTGCAATCGAAGCGACAGGTCATAAAGTAATATCGGTTGAAGCTGAAAATGGAAAGCTGAACCCTTCACACTTAAAGGCAGTACTCGAATCACATACAGATGAGCATATGGTAAAACCGAAGTTGGTATACATATCTAATTCAACAGAAATAGGCACCATTTATATGAAGAGTGAGTTGAGGGAATTAAGAGATTTCTGTAACGATCATAATCTTATTTTATTTATGGATGGCGCGAGACTAGGGTCTGCACTATGTTCTGAAGAAAATGACTTGAAGTTGAGCGATCTTCCTACACTTGTGGATGCTTTCTATATCGGAGGAACGAAGAATGGAGCACTGTTAGGTGAGGCATTAGTAATTTGCAATGATTCCCTAAAGAGAGATTTTCGATTCCATATGAAGCAAAAAGGGGCTCTTCTTGCAAAAGGAAGACTCTTAGGCATCCAATTTCTTGAGCTTTTCAAGGATGATCTGTTTTTTGATTTGGCAATGCATGCAAACAAGATGGCATATAAGCTTAGGGATGAATTAGGCAGTGCAAATTATAAGTTTCTGACGGATTCTCCGTCGAACCAAATATTTCCCATCTTACCCAATGGCGCCATTGCTGAACTACAAAAAAATTATTCTTTTCATATTTGGGAAAAGGTCGATTCAGATCACTCTGCCATTCGTCTAGTGACGTCTTGGGCTACAAAGGAAGACGCGGTAGTTGCTTTTATTGAGGACTTGAAAAAGGTAGTTTTATAAGAGCACAGAAAAGTATAGGGGGAAAAGTACAGGGGGTCAGGCCCCCACTGAAGTAAAGCATTACAGTACAGAGGGTCAGGCCCCCACTGAAGTAAAGCATCACCGTGCCTGGGGTCTGACCCCCACTTAAGTAAAGCGTTACAGTAGTGGGGGTCAGGCCCCCACTGAAGTAAAGCATCACAGTACAGGGGGTCTGACCCCCACTGAAGTAAAGCATCACAGTACTGGGGGTCAGGCCCCCACTGAAGTAAAGCGTCACAGTACAGGGGGTCTGACCCCCATCAAAAGGCCCCCATCAAACTAAAACGTGCCCTAATGCTTGAACCAGATCTTCGGGAAATCTACCCAGCCTTTTCCGTTTACTTTTACGCCCTGCAAGGATTCGTGGGAGAGGGTGCTGACGGTTTTGTAGTTCAGGAATAGGAGTCCGTATTGTGCTTTTATGATTTCCTCGATTTGATGCAGTTCGCGATAGATGGTATCGATGCCCTGATTTGATAAAGCTCGTTTTACTCTCGTTTCGACCTCCATAGAGAGTGACTCGTCAAGATGTGGCTTGATAAAACCGGCAGGGGACATATATGCTTCGATTAACCGGATGATTCCTTCGCTCATGACAACCTCGAAAAGTATAAAATCCGCACGTTCGATGATTGAAGAATTCAGCAGATCCTTCCAGGGAAGAATGGTAATCTCCAAAGCTATCCCGAACCGTTTGTATTTTTCCTGCAGCCAAAGTGCGTCAGGTAAATGGCGCTCATATGTATACAAATGCAAAATTTCCCCGTCGTAGCTACTCGCCTGCAATGCTTCCAATGCTTCCTTCCAATCATACATAACATCATCTGTCCGTTCACACAGATCGAGCTGGAAACTGTGTGCGGGACGATACCGGGGCCCGCCTAATTCCTCCGCCAGTTCTTCACGATTAATAAGGTGGTACAATGCTTTGCGAAAATTCCGATCCTGAAGGGGTCCGGTTTTTTTTGCATTGAGCGTTAACACGCTTGTGCCGCAAAGGAGCTCTTCCTCGCCCCAATCGGATATTGTACTTTTCTCTGTTTCTCCTGTATTCACCGTTAATAAATGAAACTTCGGTTCAAATCCCGTAATGTCAGGAACGCGAAGGATTTCGATCCGGTCGATAAACGCACGTCCTGAAAAATAATGGTCGTGGGCCTCAAACACGCATGTGTCCGCGTTTTGTGAAAGTGCTTTGTATGGTCCGGTCCCAATCCGCGAAGCAACCTTTGAAACAATGGAACAGGGAGTATAGCTTAAAAAATGCAACAACAAATAATTGGGTTCATAAAGAAAAATTTTAACCGAATAGCGTGAAATCGCCTCAATTTCAGCAATATTTGCCGCCACCCAATGCAACTTGTCATCTCGCAATCTTTCCAGGCTGTTTTGAACATCCGCGGAGGTCAATTCCTTCCCATCGTGAAAATAAACGCGTTTTCTCAAATGGAATGTCCATTCTGTTCCGGTTACATTTACTTCCCAATGGTGGCTTAAAGAGGGCTCGATCTCCTTTGTTTCAAAATTGTATTTTACCAAAGTGTCAAACACCTGCGTGACAAGGTGGGAATCCAGTGAATAATAGGCTTCGGCGGGGTCAAGCGTATTGATGGCACGATAGATTGGCAGTTTAAGCATTTCAACATTTTCCACGACTGACACGCCGAAATAATTCGACAGCCAGTTCAAGAATTGGCTAGTAAGCACATCTTCTTCGCTGTATTGTTTTAAAAAATCTGCCGCACCAGCGATATTCCCTTCCTTTACATAACTCTCCGCAATCTGCTGCAGAATGGCTTCTTTTGATAAAAGATACGTCATGACCGTCATGTGGCCTCTGCCTTTGCCTGACGTGAACGTAATCCACTTTGATTGCTCCATTTTCATCAAAAGGTTTTTGACATTCCTTTGTGAACAATAAAGAAGTTCCGCGAGCTCAGACATTGATACAGCAAAGGGTTCGCCTTCATCCATTGGAAAGGCCTGCCTGATTGCAAGTAAGTCCTCAAAAATCCGCATCCTCCAATACCTCCTTGTAAAAGTGGAAAATTTCGGTCGTTCTTTTTGACATTTTTAAGGCACTACAATTTTCGTAAAATAAAAACAAAGAAGAAGGAGGAGAGTACATTGAGACAAATTGCAGTATCCCCCATGAAAATTTCATTGTTTAGAAATAAAACCTTTTCACTGTTGCTTTATAGCGGACTATTATTATCGATCGGAAATAAGCTGTATGAAATTGTTTTGCCGCTGGTGATGCTAGAAATCACCCATTCACCGATTTCGATGACAAGTATGAGAACGGCAGAACTGCTGCCAAATATGTTTTTTGGCGTCTTCATTGGTGTCATTGTCGACCGAGTCGACAAAAAACGCTGGGTGCTATGGATGGTCGGGGTCCAAACCGTTTTACTTTTTTTATTGGTGCTGTTATTTAAAATTCAGTTTGAAACACTGTTTATTTACTATCTCATCGGATTTCTGTTAATGACTTTTAATTACGGATACTTCAATGCACAAGTAAGTTTAACGAAAGTAACCGTCCCAAATGATCAGCTAACGTCAGCCAATGCGAAATTTTCGCTGATTGAAACGCTCGTGAGCGTTTTGGCACCAGCATTTAGTGGCATCGTGTTTTTATTTTCAAGCCTGTCCGATGGAATTTTTCTTACAGCTATATGTTATTTTGTAAGTTTTGTTCTTTTAAGACAATTATCAATGAAAACGGAACATTTTAACAGTGAAAAAAGGAATTTCGGAAAAGAATTACTCGAAGGATGGACGTTTTTTAAAAGCAATCGAGCGCTATCGACGGTGACACTCTTTGTCGTTTTCTTAAATTGCACCATGACGGTTGTGAGCACCACCATTCTATTCTACGGAGAGAGCACTCTACATTTAACACCTTCTATGCTTGCCGTTGTACTATCGTTTACCGGTCTTGGTGGAATTGCCGGCAGCTTGGTCGTCAATAAAATGCGAACAAATCTCGGGGTCGGAAAAATCTTTGGTCTTGCGATGCTGTTAAATGGAATAGGCTATGCTAGTCTGTTGTTTTTCCATGGCTTAATTGGCTTTTCGGTGACATTATTTTTCATAGGATTTGGCATCGCGATGCACACAATTTCCGTCTATACAATACGCCATGAACAAACACCTTCACATCTCATGGGAAGAATCGGAGGCATTACCGGAACCATTTTTCGGATCGGCATGCCATTCACGATGTTTATTTCTGGCTATATGCTCACCTGGTGGGGGCCGTCTTCGATATTTAAAACGGCATTTATTTGGAATATTGTCTTTTTTATCTTGTATATTTTTACAAAATCATGGAAACTGAAGTAATTCGAAGTCATGAAAAAGGAGGGTGAAATAGAGACGATTTTTTCGCCATATACTTTAGATCAGGAACGAATGCGGAGGTTTCAACATGTTAAATGTAATTAACTCCACGATAAGCCTTGAATCGTTGATATGGTTATTTCCAATCACCTTTATGATCCATGATTTTGAGGAAATTATATTTGTGGAGTCCTGGTTTAAAAAGAACTATACAATCGTTGCCGATCGAATACCTCGTCCATTTAGAAACACATTCCGGGAGTTTTCACAAACGACCGCAGCCAGGTTTTCTATCCCGGTATTTTTTCAATTAATACTGTATAGTTTTTCTTCTTATTTGGCAGTAGAGCAAAAGAAGTATGGCATGTTTGTTGGCTTCAATGTCCTTATTTTCCTTCATATTTTTACCCACCTTGGCCAGACGATCTATTTTCGGACGTACGCGTTGGGGACCGGAACGGCCATCTTCATTACGTTTCCATACTCAATTTATTTGTTTTATCGATTATTGTATGAAAACATAGTGACCTTTTTTGATTTCGTAAGTAGTGCCCCCTACGGACTATTGACGGTATTAGTGGTTCTATTCGGCCATAAACTGGCGCCGAAAATATTGAGACGATAAACATTGGTGGGAAGGTAACAATCGAAGGATTTATGGTTCTCCTTACCGGGTCGGATTTGAAGCGCAAAATTAGAAGAAAATAGGGATACACAAAAAGCCCAGAGTATTTTGCTCTGGGCTAAGTTCTATTATTCTATCATCATCGGTTTTATAGCTGGATCGTGATTAACAATCACTTGAAGGCAGTCTTTCCTTTTTGAAAAATCTTTTACCCATTCCAATGATTTTCTTGCGTATGCTTTATTTGTTGTGACTCCTGGCAATATCATCTTTTCCCAAGATTTCTCTCCATATCCTACATCGCTAGCTAATAAAAGCCATCCCTCATTCATTTTAACTAAAACAGAAAACATTCCGTCGCTGTGACCTGGAGTATGCACTAAAAACAGAGAACCATCTCCAAATAAATCAAGCCCTTTATTAAAAGGTCCGTATGGTATGTCTTCTAAACGAAACGTTTCAACAGGAACACCGTCCCACATGGATTTTATATAGCCAGCTCTTTTGTGTGCATACTTCCATTCTATTTCACTTGCGAGAATTTTTTTTGCGTCTTGAACAGGTTTTAAACCGCTAACGTGGTCGGAATGTAGATGAGTTAATAAGACATAGTCAATTTCTTTACTCGTAACTCCAAAATGATTTAGTTTTTCACTTATGGAATCA
>JAUZPT010000077.1 GCA_030705745.1 Bacillota bacterium
CAGCTTAATGACGTGGCCCTTCCAAAAGGATATGAGATTTCAACTCTACGTGATGAGTCGATCGACATCAATCATTCGGTGCAATCCATGCTGAGGGAAGCTGTGTTTGGCGCACTTTTAGCTGCAGTCGTTACGTTGCTATTTCTGCGTAATTTACGTACAACGATCATTGCATTACTCTCCATCCCGCTTTCGATCCTTGTGACAATGTTCATTATGAAACAAATGGACTACTCGCTAAACATGATGACACTTGCCGGGATCGCAGTTGCTGTCGGTCGGGTAGTGGACGACAGTATCGTTGTCATCGAAAACCTGTATCGCAGAATCCTTACTTCAACGAAAGAGGACCGGAATGCATCCTTCATATTGAATGCAACTGGGGAGGTAGCTTCAGCCATTACCGCCTCGACAATTACGACAATTGGAGTATTTATCCCGTTAGCGTTTGTACCGGGGATTGTAGGCAAGTTCTTTGCACCATTTGCATGGAGCGTCGTGATTTCAATCGGTTTTTCCCTGATTATCGCCATAACGGTTATTCCTGTTTTGTCAAAGCTGTTCCTATTAAATTTAAAACCAGTAGAACATCATGAAACAATTATTCAAAGAATTTATCAAAAAATACTTGTTTGGTCCTTGAATCACAAGGCGATTATTTTAGCGCTGAGCATATTGTTATTTGCAGCATCGATTTTAGGTGTAAAACATATTCCGATAAACTTTTTCCCACAGGAAAAATCGAAATATTATCAAGTATCAACGAGTATGCCAATTGGTACCTCGCTTGAAAAATCAAATTCCATCGCTTCAATGGTTGAAAAGGCGATTGGCGATACGAAGCAGACAGCAAATTACCAAACAACGGTAAGGGCTGGGCAGTCCATCATTCAAGTCACTTTAAAAGCGAATGCTGACACGAAGAAATTTGAAGATGATGTTCGAAAAAACACGGATGATTTTGGCAAGGATTTTGTAACTACGGTTAATGCCACCGGTAATGTTCCTGGAGGTGGCGGCTTGGCCATGATTGTAAAGGGCGATGATGTAAATGCCCTCAATCAAGCAGCTGCTGAATTTGAAAAAGCAGTCAAAGACGTCCCTGGCATTGCCGATGTAACGTCAAATGTAAAGGCGGTCAGACCGCAAATTTCGGTAAAGGTCGACAATGAAAAAGCGGTCCAAAACGGGGTCTATCCAGGGATGATTGCCGGTTCGGTCCGTGACATGATTAATGGATCGACTGTTTCCAAAGTGATTTTAAACAATAAAACAACTGATTTGAATGTGCAGCTTGATGTCGGAAAGCTTGATTCGCTGAAAAAAATCGGCGATCAAAAAATTACAAACGCTTTAGGTGACGACATTGCACTGCACGATATTGCTACCGTTGAAGAAACAACAGGCCCGACCTCAGTTCAACACCTGAATAAGATGGAGTATGTGTCAATCAACGGTAAATTCACGACCAGCAATAGCGGCCAAGTTCAGAACCTGATTAAGCAAAGGGTCGCAAAGGTTAAAGTACCAAAAGGGGTAAGCTACTATTTTGAAGGAGAAGCAAAGTCGATTAATGAAGGATTTTTAAATATGTTCCTGGCCATCGGTGTCAGTATCATCCTCGTATACTTGGTCATGATCGTAACATTCAGCGAGATGTTGGCGCCATTTGCCATTTTGTTCTCATTGCCATTCGTCTTTGTTGGTGTCATTCTTGGGTTATTGTTAACGAATGAATCACTCGGAATGCCTGCACTCGTTGGTATTTTGATGCTAATCGGAATCGTGGTCACCAACGCTATCGTCTTAGTTGACCGGGTGAAGCATAACGAGGCTTCAGGAATGAATACGTACGATTCGCTCATTGAAGCAGGAAATATGAGAATTCGTCCTATTTTGATGACGGCCGTCGCTACCATCGGCTCGCTTGTGCCACTTGCGCTGTCGACAGAAGGCGGGCTCATTTCCCGCTCACTGGCCATCGTGGTTATTTCCGGATTATCCACCTCGACCCTATTGACTCTTGTCATCGTACCGGTCGTGTATTCGCTTTTGGATAAAATGAGAACGAAGCTTACTTCTAAAAAAACTGCTGAAGCATAAATAAAGAAAACTCGCCAACTGGTGAGCCTTTAGGCGAAAAGGTATCGGTCTTAGACACCGATACCTTTTTTTATTCTTGATTCAACCAGCATGTGAAGATGGCGGTCAAGCGAATACTTTGTATCCTATGCAGAAAGACTAAGGTTACAACATAAAAGCGTTAACCCTTCCAAAGGTTAACGCTTTTTCGAATCCAAATATAAAACGTTGCATTGTACTTATTTCTATTTTTTGATATGGTTAAAAAAACTGTCGAAAAAATGCAAATAATCACAGTTACCTTTTCGCAGGGGGACAATAAGAATGAATTATCCATTTGATAATTATAAAAATAAAGTGAAATGGACGTTAAGCGTAATTACTTTTCTTGTCTTATTAGATGAAACCGCTTCCTTTTTTATTCCATTTAACCGACTTTTTCTCGATTCATTCATCTTTGCTTTTGGAATGATCATTCTCTTTTTTATGTTAAAGGGAGTAGACCATACAGCAGAAGAGCTTAGAAAAAGCCGTCAGAGGCTGGAAAATATTTTTGATACGATCGATGTAGCCATTTGGTCACATGATTTAAAAAATGAAAAACTGCTAATCACACCGGGGATTAAAAAGCTATATGGCTACTCACTTGAGGAGTTTTATACAGATAACACTTTATGGAAGAAAGTGATTTATCCTGAAGATTTGCACGTGTTGGAGGAAAGGGAAAAAATATTAATGGAGGGAAAACCAGCAACGAGTGTATATCGAATTATACGGCCGCAAGGGGAGGTCCGGTGGATTCAAGACCGAGGCATTCCAACATTGGACCAGATTGGTAATTTAATAAATTTTAACAGTGTTTTATTCGATATTACGGACCGGAAGGAAAGTGAAGACCGCTATCGAAGCCTGGTTGAAATGTCCCCTGACATCATTGCCGTGTACAGCAGAGAGAGAATCGACTATATCAATGAGGCCGGCTGTAAGCTATTTGGAGCAGTTAGTCCGGAGCAACTTATCGGACAGTCAATCAAAAAAATGATCCCGCCATACATCCTTCAACAAATTAAGAGCCGTGAATTGACGATTGATGATAATTTTGAGGAGAAAATGAGGTTTGAATTCATTGCTGAACGTCTAGATGGTAAAAAAATTGAAGTGGAAATGACCGCAATGCCAATTTTATATGAAGGAAGAGTGGCAAGGCAAATTGTGGGCAGGGATATTTCGCAGCGGAAAAAAGCTGAAAAGACGATTGAATATATGGCTTATTATGATGCTTTAACCGGACTGCCAAACCGAAATATGTTCAGAAAGCACTTGAATGAAGCGTTAAATCACCCTGAAAGTCCGATGCTGGCAGTGTTGTTTTTGGATTTGGACCGGTTTAAAATTATTAATGATACAAAAGGCCATACCACAGGGGATTATATTTTACAAATTGTAGCCAAACGACTTAAAAATGCCGTTAAGGATGATGGAATGGTTTCGCGTCAGGGTGGGGACGAGTTCATTATTTTACTCGATAATGTAGATAAAGAAAAAACCGTTGTGGTGGCACAACGAATATTGGAAGAATTTTCTTACCCGATGGAGGTAAATCAGCAAGAATTTTTCGTCTCTCCAAGTCTTGGTATCAGTTTAGCACCATCGGATGGTACAGACGAGGAAACGTTGATTAAACATGCAGATACTGCCATGTATTTAGCAAAGGAGCTAGGGAAAAATAATTTCCAATTTTACACGTCTAAACTTCAAGGACTTTCTTCCCAAAAGATGGAGTTGGAAAACGGCTTAAGGAAAGCAATCGAACAAAAACAGTTTATCCTCTACTATCAGCCGCAAATAGATTTGGAATCTGGAAGTATGATTGGAGTGGAAGCGTTAATCCGTTGGCAGCATCCAAATAGAGGATTTATTTCTCCGGGTGATTTCATTCCACTTGCGGAAGAAACCGGATTAATTGTACCGATTGGGAAATGGGTTCTGAAATGCGCCTGTGAGCAGAATAAGCTTTGGCAAGAAAATGAAAATGGGATGAAAACGATCCCGATTGCGGTCAATATCTCCGTACGTCAGTTTCAGGACGATGACTTTGTCGAATCAGTTACAAAGATCCTCCACGAAACTGGTTTGGACCATCGATTTTTGGAGTTGGAAATAACCGAAAGCATCATGCAAAATATCGAGCGATCAACAGTTATTCTAAATCAATTGAAAGAACTTGGGGTGAAAATTTCAATTGATGATTTTGGGACTGGCTATTCTTCACTGAGCTATTTAAAGCATCTGCCGATTGACAGCATCAAGATTGATAAATCTTTCGTTGATGATATCATCGATCATTCAAGCCAGGGTGCCATGGTAAAAACTATCATCGACATGGGGCATAATCTGAACTTCAACGTCATTGCAGAAGGTATAGAGAAACCCGAACAAGAGGCATTTTTAAAAGAGAATGGCTGCAAAGTGGGGCAAGGCTATTTATACAGCCGCCCTCTGGCAGCCGAACAATTGCAGGAATTCATTTCGGTTTCCTCCATTTCTCCAGGCACTCCTATTCAATAGGGGTGTCTATTTTTGTGGTGGAGAAAAATTTTATTGTGAAAAGCCTATTTTTTAGAAAAAAGGTCTTATATATATAAATATCGAAATATTTAGATAATAAAATTATATTTTCCCTGCAAATGTGGAGAATGGGAGATGCAGACGATGTGGAAGAAGCTTTTATTGTTGATTATTTTATTCTTTGTGACAATTGAATGGATTGTGCCGGGTATTTTATTACAGATCTCGCAGACTGGGAACGATAGCCAAAGTAAAGATGCTCATTATGTAAAGACGTATGAGCAATCACGGCATCGCTTTCTGTCTTATGAAGCCGAATTGAAAACACATTGGAAAAGTGTTCGCCATATTTCCAACACCATTGGCAAGACCAATTTGTCGACCGATGTTCTCTGGGCAGATGCGAATCAGAAGAAGAAAAATTTAGTGATCTTAACCTCGGGAATCCACGGAATTGAAGGATATGTGGGTTCGGCAATGATTGATCTTTTTCAAAAAGAGCTAGCCTCTAGGCTGAATCCGGAGACAACGGGAATTGTATATGTGCATGCCGTTAATCCGTGGGGGATGAAGAATTTCCGCAGATACAATGAAAATAATGTGGATTTGAACCGGAATTTCATACCAGATTGGAATACGTTTTCCTTGAACAGCAATCGGAATTATACGGAATTAAGAAGTTTCTTTGATAGTAGTACCCCAATGGGAAATAGCACGCTTCATGAGCTGGGCTTTCTCGGCAGTCTCGCACAGGTAGCAGCAACATCGGGTACGGGGAAAATTGAAAAAGCCCTACTTACGGGACAATACAATGATTCAAAAGGAGTTTATTACGGTGGCAAAAAGGATGAAGCCTCAACCGTATTTATGAAAAATTTATACGAGCAAGTCGTCGGCAGCGATTATCAAAATATCGTCCATATTGATCTTCATACTGGCTATGGCCCAAAATACCAAATGAGTATTTTTGCTTCAAGCAGCGAGAAGATGAAGCAAGCCGAGGCGGAAAAAGCGTTCAATTATCCGAATGTATTAATGCCGGATTCGAAAGATTTTTACGTCACAAGCGGGGATAATACTGAGTATATGTATTGGCTGAAGAAGCAGCAACACGTTGACAAGAAAATCTACTCGACAACCTTTGAATTTGGCACAATGGGGAACGATACACTCTCCTCGATCCAATCATTGAAAAATACAATCGATGAAAACCGAATTTTCTGGAATGGATCAACGAGCAGCACGACAAAGAAAATTGTCCAAAACCGTTATTTGCAAATGTTTTATCCAACTGAATCAAAATGGCGGACGAAGGCAGAAAAAGATTTCAGGCAGGCAATAAAGGGTATATTGGAAAATCGCGGTGTGCCATTGACGAATTAGAAACGTGATAGAGAGGCCAATAATAGAGCATACAGAGACTATCATGCCGGGAAATTTGGCGGCGAAGTGAACTCATAATTTCTCCAATAAAAGCAATTTGGAAGGAACACTGTTCTCCTGACAAATTGCTTTTTTGTTTTTTCAAAACTGAAAGAGGTTCTTCAACAAATGCATGTGTAGAAACCTTTCAAATTTGAACTATAATTCACATATTTCACATAAAACCTTGAGACGAGGAAAAGATAAAAAAATCATGGAATTTACGATTTCTTCACAAAAGATGTTTTTATTATTTACATCTGATTAATACTTGATTTACTTTTGTTTATTATGATGAATACAGGAAAACAAAAACAAACAAACATAAAACATAAATCCAGGAGGCACGTTCCGATGAGAAAAAGCTCCATGTTAAAAATGGCAACAGTAGGAATGATATCCGTTTCATTATTTACAGGATGTTCAAGTCAAGGAAAAGACACTACCAAAAATGTAGCGAATAATAAGCTTTCAATTGAAGATATTACGAAAAATGCGAAAAAAGAAGGAGAAGTTAATTCTGTCGGGATGCCTGATTCATGGGCAAACTGGAAAGGAACATGGCAGGATATCCAAACAAAATATAGCATTAAACATACCGATACAGATATGTCGAGTGCGGAAGAGTTGGCAAAATTCGAATCGGAAAAGGAAAATGCAACAGCCGATATTGGTGATGTCGGTGCTGCATTCGGTCCATTAGCAAAAGAAAAGGGTTTAACCCTTCCTTATAAAACAACGCATTGGAATGATATTCCGAGCTGGGCAAAGGATAAGGACGGAAATTGGGTCATAGGCTATACCGGTTCAATCGCGTTTATCACGGACAAAAACAACGTAAAAAATCCTCCAAAATCTTGGAAGGACATTGAAAATGGAAACTACAAAGTGACGATTGGTGACGTATTAAAATCAAGCCAGGCACAGTTTGGCGTCTTAGCAGCTGCCTACGCAAAGGGTGGGGATGAAAAGAACATTCAGCCAGGAGTCGATTTCTTTGCAAAGCTGGCAAAGCAAGGACGCTTGCGTACGACGGATCCAAAGGTTACAGGCTTGGAAAAAGGAGAAGTTGACGTAGCGATTGTTTGGGATTTCAATGCCCTTGGCTATCGTGATCAAATTGATAAAAATCGTTTTGATGTTGTGATTCCACAAGAAGCATCCGTTGTTTCAGGCTATTGCACAGTTATTAACAAGAACGCTAAACATCCGAATGCTGCAATGCTTACACGAGAATATATTTTATCCGATGCAGGACAAGCAAATCTGGCTAGAGGCTACGCACGTCCAATCCGTCAAGATGTGAAATTGCCAGCAGACGCAAAAGCAAAACTTCTTCCAAATGAGATGTATAAAAATGCTAAGCCTGTAGCAGATATGAAGGCATGGGATCAAACGACTCAACAATTGCTTCAAGAATGGCCAGAGAAGGTATTAATCAATGTCAAATAAGCTTGTATTTATTATGATAGATGGCTTACGTTATGATACTGCTGTATCTCAGATGGGATATTTGCATCACCTGATTGAAATGGGGAAAGCATCAAGGTATAAAGTGAAGTCGGAATTGCCTAGCCTTTCACGTCCGCTTTATGAAGTGTTATTAACAGGTACGCCTGTTTACAAAAATGGAGTGACGACCAATCACACTGTACGGCTATCACATGAAGAAAGCTTATTTCATCTAACAAAATCAAACGGTTTGAAGAATGCGACTGCCTCTTATTATTGGGTCAGTGAGCTGTATAATTCAGCACCCTTTAATATTAGTACAGACCGGATTCAATTAGACGATTCAAAACCGATTGAGCGGGGCATTTTCTACTGGGAAGATCATTATCCGGATACTCATTTATTTGCAGATGCCAATTTTTTGCTCAATACGTATGAACCTGATTTCCTGTATGTCCATTCGATGAATATTGATGATGATGGACATAAATTCACAGCAGATTCTAAAGAATATCGAAATCGAGCGATCGCTGTGGATATTATTTTGGCAAGTGTACTCCCAAAATGGATAGAGGCAGGTTATCAAATAATTGTAACAGCTGATCATGGGATGAATGACGATGGACAACATGGTGGTACAACATTTGCAGATAGAGACGTTCCACTGTTTATTATCAGTGATCGATTCACAGCGGGAATATATGATAAGGAAATTCCTCAACTTCAGATTGCGCCTTTAGCATGTGAGTTGTTAAACATCCAACCATCTGCTGCCATGCAACAACTATCCATTCCTAATTTAAAAGTGGCGTCTTCTAAATAAGAAGACGCTTTTCTTACTAGAAGGGAGTTTTTCAATTGAGACGTATGAATGGAATGCTTGTGGCTAGTCTCATTCCGTTTTCTGTTATTGTTCTTCTGTTTTTGTTTGTACCATTATTTTTCATGATTTACGGAAGCTTTCAAGGCGATGGTGGGACAGGCTTTACTTTTAAACAGTATGCCGAGATTTTTCAAAATGCTTATTATCATCAAGCGTTTAAAAACAGCATATTAATTTCATTTCTATCAAGTGTTATCGCGATCGTGTTGGCTGTATTTGCTACTTATTCAATTACACTTTTCCCAAAAAAAATTCAAGACCGCATATTGGTTTTCGCAAATTTAACATCCAACTTTGCTGGGATTCCGTTGGCTTTTGCTTTTATCGTTTTATTAGGAAACAGCGGCTTGTTTACCTTGATATTTCGCCACTTTGGCTGGAATACGCTCAGTTCATTTAATGTGTATTCTTGGTCTGGACTGGTGCTCATTTATGTGTATTTTCAAATTCCTCTTGCCGTGATGCTCCTCTATCCGGTTTATCAGGGCATTCAAATACAATGGAAGGAAGCAGCTTCACTGCTTGGAGCTTCGTCTTCGCAGTTTTGGCTAAGAATCGGTCTGCCAGTAATCATGCCGAGTATCGCGGGTACATTAAGCATTTTGTTTGCGAATGCAATGGGTGCCTACGCTTCTGCTTATGCGCTAACAGGAAGCACCTATAATCTTGTCACGATTCGAATTGGAGCATTGACGGCCGGAGATATTTTTGCAAAACCCGAACTAGGAAGCGCGATCGCAACATTATTAGGCTTAACGCTTGTCGTTGCAATGCTCATTAATGAATGGTTATCACGGAAGGTTAGGAGGGACTTAAGTTGAAACGGCCTCTATATCACTATCTTACAATTGGAATCGTACTTTTGTACTTAGTTGTTCCTCTATTGGGAACGTTTGTCTATTCGTTTGCCACACAATGGCATAAGACGATATTACCTGAGGGGTTAACCTTTCACTGGTATCAAGACTTATTTGGAGATGTACAATTCCTACAATCATTAGGCAGGTCGCTTATCTTATCATTCGGTGCGACGGCTTTATCACTAGTGATTATGGTTCCTGCTATTTTTTCCATCGTCGTGTACGCACCGAAGCTAGAAAAGTTCATTCAGTCCTTAATTGTCATGACTTACGCGATGCCAGGTGTGATCATTGCAGTTGGATTAATAAGAGCGTATTCTAACAGCGGCATTTCTATGGTGCTCGTTACCATTGGTGCCTACTTTGTAGCAATCCTTCCTTATATGTATCAAGGAACACGAAACAGCTTGAGAAACATCCATGCGGTATCACTCATGGAGGCAGCCCAAATACTTGGGGCAAGCCAAATTACGGCATTTAAAAAGGTTATTTTGCCAAATATTATGTCAGGTATTCTTGTTTCTTCCCTGCTTTCGTTTTCGATATTATTTGGAGAATTCGTGTTAGTGAACCTTTTGGTGGGGGGAAGTTTTGAAACAATTCAGGTATACCTTTATCAAAAACTAAATCAAAGCGGACATATAGCAAGTGCGATTGTTGTTTGTTATTTTTTCTTAATCTGCATTCTTTCTGCAATCATTGTAAAAGTGACTCGTACAAAAAAGGAGACAGTGTGATATGGGTTATGTAACGATAGACAATATTAATAAATCTTTTGCTGGCCAAACAGTGCTACACGATTTAAATCTTTCTTTCAAAGAAGGAGAATTTGTTACATTGTTGGGTCCGAGCGGCTGTGGGAAAAGTACACTTTTACGTATTCTTGCAGGATTAATCTCTCCTGAACAAGGTATAATCAAAATTGATGGAAAAGACGTGACGCATGTAAAGGCAAAAGATCGCCAAATTGGAATGGTATTCCAATC
>JAUZPT010000078.1 GCA_030705745.1 Bacillota bacterium
CTTCCTGCCTCATATGCAAATGCAAGGCAGCGAAAGCGGTCAAAGTCCATATGTTGAAAATGCAGTGTTCCAATTTCAGCAAGGTTTAATCGTCGGGAGGACGGCAATGGCGCTCTGTCCGGGAATGTTAACGCATATTGGATCGGCACACGCATGTCAGGTGTCCCAAGTTGGGCGATTACACTGCTATCGTGAAACTCAACCATGGAATGGATGATACTTTCCTTATGCAAAAGAACGTCCAGCTTTTCATACGGCATAGAAAAGAGCCAATGCGCTTCGATGACTTCAAGTCCTTTGTTCATCATTGTAGCCGAATCAATCGTAATCTTCGCACCCATCGACCAATTTGGATGATTGAGCGCATCCTTTACAGTCACACCTTCAAGCTCAGCGCGGGTACGATCGCGGAAGCTTCCTCCCGAAGCAGTAATAATTAATCGTTCAATATTTTTATCCTTTTCTCCCTGCAATGCCTGGAAGATGGCAGAATGTTCACTATCAACAGGTAGAATAGAGACTTGGTGCTTCCTTGCTGCCTCCATCACTAAATGTCCAGCCGTTACTAGCGTTTCCTTATTTGCAATCGCAATCGTTTTTCCATTTTCAATTGCTTTTAATGTAGGTTCTAAACCTACACTGCCTAAAACAGCATTTACAAGGATGTCTGCTTTATCAAAAGCCGCCACTTCTATCAGGCCCTCTTCACCGAAGGTAAAATGAATTTGTGGAAATTCGGTTCGCAAAGTTTCTGCAGACTGTTTTTCTTGGACAGAAACGAGATCAGGCTGAAATTTGTTAATGATTTCCCTTGCCTTTGATAGATTTTTCCCTACTGACATAGCCACAAGCTTGAATCGTTCAGGATGTTCATTAATAACATCCAATGTTTGGATGCCTATTGAACCTGTGGCCCCCATTAAACTAATATGCTTCAAATGCAATTCAACTACCCTTCTAAAAAACGATGTGAAGTTATTCTATAATAGATGAAAAAAATGCAGCAAAGGCCAGACAAACAAAAGACTGTCAAACCGGTCAAGAATACCACCATGCCCCGGAAGGATTGACCCTGAATCCTTTACATTATAATGGCGTTTAAAGGCAGATTCAACTAGATCGCCTAGTTGTCCAAAAATCGAAAGAAGAGCAGTGATGCCTACGAGCTGCCAAAAGGAAGCATGAATGTCCGTTAACAGGATAAATAATGCGGCAACAGCGATTGCACACACAACTCCCCCAACCGAGCCTTCAACCGTCTTATTCGGGCTGATTTCAGGCCATAATTTATTTTTCCCCATCGCTTTTCCGACAAAATAAGCACCTGAATCTGTTGCCCAGATAATAAACAAGGAATAAAATATGTAAAGTAGTCCATTGTGGCGAGTTTCATAGAAAGAATAAAATCCAATTCCCACATATAAAGCAGCAAAAACAGAAAAAGCGACATCATCAAAAGTAAAGCGATTTTTCGTAGCAACTGTATATATTAAATATAGAAAAACTGCCATGATGGCCAGTTCCGTTTTCGAAAAATAAAATACATTTAAAATATGCTGATATTCCTGTGGAAGCATTGTAACCCAAAGCACCAAAAAAGAAATAGCACCCGGGACCGAGAGAACTTCCAGTTTTCTCATTTTTAAAAACTCGTACAAACCAACCGTTGCAAGCAAATAAGCTAGTATTATGATCGGTACTCCCCCATAAATGACAATTGGCAAAAAGAGGGCTGCTGCAATCACGGCTGTAATTATTCTTTGTTTCATTAAAATGTCATCACCTTTAATTATACTCCCCCAAAGCGGCGTTGGCGGCCCTGGAATGCTTCTATTGCTTCAAGTAAGTGACCATCGTTAAAATCAGGCCATAAAACGTCCGTAAACCAAAATTCTGTGTATGCCATTTGCCAGAGCATGAAATTACTTAGCCGAATTTCACCACTCGTTCGAATCAACAAATCAGGATCTTTGAAATCAGAGGTCATTAAATACGAGGCAAAAGTTTCTTCATTAAGGTGTTCTTCTTCCATTATCCCGCTATTGCAATCTTTTATAACTTTCTTAACCGCATCAAGAATTTCTGCGCGACTCCCATAATTAAGAGCGAAATTCAAAACTAGGCCATCATTATTTTTTGTGTCCTCCATCGCTCTGCCAATGGCATTCATTGTATGTAATGGAAGCTGTTCTTTATAACCGATCATTTTCACCTGAACATTTTCTTCAATCAACTCAGGCAAAAAGCTTCCCAAAAATTCTTCAGGCAGTTTCATCAAGTAGTCCACTTCATTTTTTGGCCGTTTCCAATTTTCTGTGGAGAACGCGTACAAAGTCAGTGTTTTTATCCCGAGTTCATTTGCGAGTTTTGTCGTCTTTCGGACGACCTTCATTCCCTCATGATGTCCGGCAATCCTCGGCAACGCACGTTTTTTCGCCCATCTTCCATTTCCATCCATAATAATAGCGACATGTTCTGGGACGCGTAATTTCTTAATTTCTTCAATTCTTTCTCGGAGCGTGGAAGAAGTCGTATTTTGATTCTTCCATAGCTTTATTCTATTTAACATTACAGTGCTCCTCCAAATAAAGTTGGTCAATTCCTCCGAAAGCAGACAAATCCCCTATTGTCTTTATTCCTATATGATGCTTGTTCTATGCCCATATGTTCTTATCATACCAAAAATATTAGAAGATATCTCTATAAATTAACGTATGTACCATATGTAAAAATGAGAAGATTAATTACTTCGCAAAAAAATCTCGACTTATTCGGAACAACCCTGCATCACTTTATATTCGTCTTGAATAGAGAAAAACCCCCTAAAAAGAGGGTCTTACCTTTTTGTAATCCGCCATATGGGACATCATTTCCGATCTCGCCCCATTCAACGCGAAACAGGAAATTTAAACTTCCATTATTTCTTTTTCTTTGTCTTTCGTAATTTGATCAATTTTGCTAATATGATCGTCAGTCAACTTTTGAATTTCCTCTGAATGTCCACGCAAAGCATCTTCTGTTATTTCACCGTTCTTTTCAAGCTTTTTCAAATCATCATTGGCATCGCGTCGGATATTTCGAATGGCAATTTTTGCGTCTTCTGATTCTTTCTTAATCACTTTTACCAATTCTTTTCGGCGTTCTTCAGTTAATTGCGGAATCGCAATTCGGATAATTGTTCCATCATTTGAAGGGTTTATTCCCAGGTCTGATTTCATAATTGCTTTTTCGATATCGCCAAGAATGCCCTTATCATAAGGTTGAATTACCAAAAGTCTCGCTTCAGGTACAGAAATACCAGCCAATTGATTCACAGGAGTCGGTGCACCATAATAATCAACTGTTATACGGTCAAGCAGCGATGCGCTCGCTCTTCCCGCACGGATACCGGCTAATTCGCGCGTGTAGGCTTGAATCGCTTTTATCATTCTTTCTTTCGTACTGGAAATGACTTGTTTTGGCATTATTTTTTCCCCCTGACTATCGTTCCGATTTTTTCACCCATAACTGCTCGTTTAATATTTCCTTGCTCCATAATAGAGAAAACAATGAGCGGAATGTCATTATCCATACATAACGAGGAAGCCGTTGAATCCATTACTGCCAAACCTTCCTTAATTACATCCAAATAAGATAATTCGTCATATTTCGTCGCATCTTTATCATAGCGCGGATCAGCAGAATACACTCCGTCTACATTGTTTTTCGCCATTAAAATGACTTCTGCTTCAATTTCTGCCGCTCTTAAAGCAGCAGTTGTATCTGTTGAAAAATAAGGATTTCCAGTTCCTGCAGCAAAAATCACAACACGTTTTTTCTCAAGATGTCTAATTGCACGTCTTCTAATATAAGGTTCAGCCACCTGGCGCATTTCAATTGACGTTTGCACACGTGATGCAACCCCAAATTGCTCAAGGCTGTCCTGAAGAGCCAAGGAATTCATAACCGTCGCAAGCATGCCCATATAATCAGCTGTAGCACGGTCCATACCCATTTCACTGCCGATCTTTCCACGCCAAATATTTCCTCCGCCTACAACCACTGCTACTTCAACACCCAATTCGGCAATTTCTTTCACCTGCTCGGCAACCGATTTAATCACCGATGGATGAATGCCAAAGCTCGAATCTCCAGCCAGTGCTTCTCCACTTAATTTTAAGACTACTCGTTTGTATTTTGGATCGCTCATAGGAACCTCCGTATGTAATTTCGACCTGTTCTTTTCTTTTCCCTTTAAAAATAGGGAACACGCCGTGTTCCCCATTTTAATTTTCTTACCATCTTGCCCTCAATCGCCTTGACTGAAAAGGCTAATGCAAAAAAAGCATGAATAAGAAATTGCTATTATTTTTTAACCTGGTTCATAACTTCTTCAGCAAAGTTGTCTTCGCGTTTTTCGATTCCTTCTCCAACAGCGTAACGAACGAATTCACGAACAGTAGCGCCTTTGGATTCAACGAATTGGCGAACTTTTTGGTCAGGGTTTTTTACGAATGTTTGATCAAGGACACAAACGTCTTCGAAGTATTTGCCAAGACGGCCTTCTACCATTTTCGCAACGATATTTTCAGGCTTGCCTTCGTTAAGAGCTTGTTGTGTTAACACTTCGCGCTCATGTTCGATTTCTTCTTGTGAAACTTCATCACGAGAAACGTATTTAGGGCTAAGCGCAGCAATGTGCATAGAAACGTCTTTAGCAGCCGCATCTTCAGTCGTACCTTCCAATACAGTCAGTACGCCAATTTTCCCTCCCATATGAAGGTAAGCACCGAAAGCGTCGTTATCTGTTTTTGACAAGACTTGGAAGCGTCGAAGTGTAAGTTTTTCACCAATCTTTGCAATCGCAGCATTGATGTGGTCAGCTACAGTTGCACCGTTTTCCATTGTTTGTGCAGAAGCTTCTTCAACAGTTGCTGGCTTGTTATTCAACAAGTGTGCAGCCAATTCTTTAACAAGTGTTTGGAATCCTTCGTTTTTCGCAACGAAGTCTGTTTCAGAGTTTACTTCTAGGATGACTGCATTGTTTCCTTCAGCAACTACATAAGTTGTACCTTCAGCAGCGATACGATCTGCTTTTTTCGCAGCAGACGCAATCCCTTTTTCACGCAAGAAATCGATTGCTTTGTCCATGTCACCATCAGTTTCAGTAAGCGCCTTTTTGCAATCGAGCATTCCTGCACCAGTTTTTTCGCGCAATTCTTTTACCATTTGAGCTGTAATAGCCATAATAAATATTTCCTCCTTTTATCTATGTAGCATTTCTTTGTTCAATTCATTCAGACATTAAAAACTAGTCGTTTTCGCTTTTCTTTAAAAAAAGGTGATAAAGGGTGCTCCCTATTATCACCTTTTATGTTTTTCATGACGTTCTGATGATTATTGAGCAGCTACAGCTGTATCTTCGCCTTGCTTAGCTTCTAAAATCGCATCAGCCATTTTACCTGTTAAAAGTTTAACAGCGCGGATTGCATCGTCGTTAGCAGGAATAACTACATCAATTTCATCTGGATCACAGTTTGTATCAACAATTCCAACGATAGGAATATTTAATTTCTTAGCTTCCGCAACAGCAATACGCTCTTTGCGAGGGTCAATGATGAAAAGTGCATCAGGAAGAGTTTTCATGTCCTTGATTCCGCCTAGGAATTTTTCAAGGCGTTCCTGTTGCTTTTTCAATTGAACAACTTCTTTTTTAGGCAATACGTCAAACGTACCGTCTTCAGACATTCTTTCGATATCTTTTAAACGAGTGATACGCTTTTGGATTGTTTCGAAGTTTGTTAATGTTCCACCTAACCAGCGGTGGTTTACATAGTACATGCCAGAACGGCCTGCTTCTTCTTTAACAGAATCTTGAGCTTGTTTCTTTGTACCTACGAAAAGGACTGTTCCGCCGTTAGCAGCAAGATCCTTTACCCAGTGGTAAGCTTCTTCAACCTTTTTAACTGTCTTTTGAAGGTCGATGATGTAGATGCCATTACGCTCAGTGAAGATGTATTTCTTCATCTTAGGGTTCCAGCGACGTGTTTGGTGTCCAAAGTGTACACCAGCTTCAAGCAATTGTTTCATAGAAATGACTGACATTTTGTTTCCTCCTACGGTTTTGTTTTCCTCCGCCTACTTCATTTTCAAACAGATACTGTATGTAACAGCACCATCCGTTCAAATCAGCAAGCGTGTGTATTAACACCATGAAATAATATAGCACATGTCTGTGAGACAATCAAGTTATTCCTGTTCATTTTGCCGGAATTTCAGTAATAGTTCGATTTCCGTTTTTCCTTTTTTCAGCTTTTTGGCAATTTCCTCTTCAGACATCCCTTGTTTTGCCAATAAAACAACCTGGCTTGCGAGCACCTTTGTGCCCCATTCAATGTTATAAAGTTCATCCGTATTCGTTGTTTTTGCTAATTTGTCTGTTGGGAATTCTTCCATTTCCCGGCTGTAATCCAGTTCAGCCCACAGTGTGTCTACATCTTCTTTGGACTCAATTATATTAATTTCCGTAAGCTTCTGATTTGATTGATAAGCTTTTGAGGCATGATGCATGACCCTCTCAGGAAACTTCGAATCTGCTTCGTGGACTTTTTCCTCAGTAGATTCTTTACCCTTTTGTTGGCCTGTTTTATGTAAAACTTTAATCGTTCGATTTTTGGAGTTTTTATCAGCAGTCTCCAGCTTGGAAGATTCACCACTAAGAAGCTCGAATTTTTTTAAAAAAACTTCATTCTCTTCTTTCATTTCAAACAAATAAGAAGAGATTAGTTCCTCCATCTCCTCGATCATTTTCCCCTGATTTTTCTCCACTTCCATTAATCGATTTTGTCGAGTGTATAGTACGATAATTGCATATATCGCCAATCCGTTCAGCAATAAGCTAATGATTAAAAGAAAAGTATTCATTCTACCCCTCTATCCGCTAAAATCGACGAGCGTCCCTTTATATGGGTGTTTCTCTTGTTTATTCTCAAGCTTTTTTCGTTTTTGGGGTTTTTCATCGTTATGCTCATTTGTTCCTTTACCATCCTGATACAATTCAGTCTTTCCTTTTTGTTCTTGTTTTACTACCGTTGTACTCTTCTTCTCTACTTCTTTATGTAATGCAATGGAAGCCTGGTGGTTGGCCAACTGCCCTCGTTGTTGCTGCTGTTCCTGCATTTTACCGGCTTCAAGCGTCCTCGGCAGTGCAATTTGCAATTCAATTAACTTTAGACTCATGCCCTTCACTTCCCGACTATCATATATGGGTATTTTGGAAGAGTGGTAGTTAGTTAAGGTTTTTCTATTTTAATACCTTTCCTAACGAACCTCTTAGTTTGAAAAGGACTTTTGAATGTATTTGCGATATTCTGGAAGTGGATAAATTCATTACTTGTCCTATCTCTGTAAGTGTTAATTCTTCTTTATAAAACAAGCTGAGAATTAATTGTTCTTTTTCTCCTAGATTGCCAATTTCTTGTGCCAAATTTTCAAATAGCTCATTGTTTAATAGGTTTTCTTCTGGAGATTTTGTTTTTTCATCTTTTAAAACGAAAGATGATCCGTCCTTGTCCTCTGAATCTGTCGGCTGTTCATCCATTGATAATACGCTTGCGAAGAAGTGCTCATTCATCGTGGTATAAACTTCATCCTCAGACATTCCAACTTCCATTGCGATATCTGAAACGGTTACATTTCCCATTTTCCTTTGCTCGAGCCTTTCAATGGCTGCATCTAATTTTTTTGCTTTATCCCTAGTTGTACGGGGAAGCCAATCTTCTTTTCTTAAGCCGTCAATTATGGCACCTCGAATACGAAACGAAGCATACGTATCAAATTTCAAATCCCTTGCAGGATCAAATTTTTCAAGCGCATCAAACAATCCAATCATTCCAAGGCTTTTCAGGTCATCTTTTGAGACATTTTTAGGCAATCCGGCAGATATTCGTTGAACATGGTAAGAAACGAGAGGCAAATATTTTCTGACCAGAAAATTCCCAGCATGTTCATCGCGATTGCAACTCCATTTTTCCCAGTTCACTTTTTCTTCTGATGTAGAAGCCTGTGTCATTCTACTCCTCCTTAATGCTTGTAACCTAAGGACATTCGTTGTTATAAATAGTATACCAAATAATTTACATTGCCGATAAGAGAAGCCTTTTCCCATTTTAATTATAAATTAATTTGAAAGTTGATGTATTGAATGCCATTAGGAAAGGGGGAAAATAGAAAACCACTCTTCCATGGGAAGAATGGTTCCATTTATCACAAGAACCACCTAGCAACTATCAGGTTAAGTTCAATTCCCATTTCCCTCAAGTTTATATTTCGTGCGTTCCTTTATTTACTGTCCTTATTTGCAAAGTTCCTTTTTTCGGATCAAATTCAATGGTCCTGCCACTATTTCCACCAACATCTTCACTTAAAATAGGAATTTTCAGCTGATTTAATTCATTTCTTGTCGCTTCTACATTCCTAGGTCCTATTCTCATCACGTCACTCATGGAAGTGAACTGGAACATCTGGGCTCCACCCGCCATTTTTGCTTTAAGAGAATGCTGGCTGGCTCCCTCAGCCTTAAGCAGGCTTACCAAGTGTACTATGGCAGTGTCCGCATATTTTGCAGGATTGAATTCTTCCTGTTTGGCAAGGCTTGAAGAAGGCAGCATGATATGGGCCAAACCTGCAATTTGCTTCGCAAAATCAAAGATGATAACGCCGACACACGAACCAAGACCTGATGTCCTTATTAAATCGGGAGCTTTCACGAGTTTCACATCTGCAATTCCTACTTTTACGACTTGAATGCAATTATTCATCTTTACTTACTCCCAAAGTTTGAAAGATCGTCTGGAAGGATTCGGGATCAGGCAATAAAAAGAAGTGGCCTTTCATCGTTTTCGCCTCGGCCGTAATATCCTCATTTAAAGCAGTATCGATGACAATTACATAATCACTAATTTGAGAATGTTCGATTAAACCTGCGCTTATGATGGCTCCTACCATATCAATGCTGATTGCAGGGACTGATGGATAAAGGGATAAATTCGTAAAGTCGGAGAGTGCCGACAAATATGACCCTGCTAAAATATTGCCAAGCTCCTGCAATGCTGATAGTGCAAGTTCATGATCCATATACGAGGATTTTTCAAAGGAGAAGTTTTCATCCTCAATCATATGCTGTATGTAATTCGTTGCCTGTGATAGCGGCAGGACAAAAAACATGTTTCCAGGAGCATCTCCTTCAATTCGAAGAAAAACACCAGCAACTATGTTTTCCACCCCACCTGCCATTTCGAACATTTCATCGAAAGAAACTACTTGCACATCTGGAACAGTCATTTCTATTTTTTTATTTAAAAGTTTTGATAAGGAAGTTGCTGCATTTCCTGCTCCAATATTACCGATCTCTTTCAAAATATCCAGGTGAAGTGGTGTAAATTGAGTGATCATCGCCATCGTTTTACCTTTACCCTTCAGTCCCTTTTTCAGGACCATCCATTTTTTCAATCAATACTTTATCTAAATCGAGAAGGATAAGCAGCCTATTGTCGATTTTTACGACGCCTTTTAAAAAAGCCGATTCTGTGCCACCGACGATTTCCGGAGGAGGTTCAATGGAGTCAGCTGTAATATCAATGACGTCATTTGCCGAGTCGACGATCAGTCCAACTTCTTTGTCCTCCAGCGTTGCTATTATTACTCTAGTACTATCTGAATATCCTTCTTCTAAATCAAATCTTTTTCGCAAATCGATAATTGGTGTTACGACACCCCGAAGATTGATTACACCTTTTACAAATGGCACTGTGCCGGGCACTCTTGTAATATGCTGTACTTTTTCGATGGATCTCACTTGGCTTACGGGTATAGCATATTCTTTTTCCTTTAGTTGAAAAACAATAATTTTCATTTCTGAATTAAAGGTTTCTGTCATTTCGGCTCACCCCTCTATATGGTCAACTGATTCTCAATACTACTATTATTTAATCATGGCATTGCAATCAACAATAAGAGCAACCTGGCCGTCGCCCAGTATCGTTGCGCCGGAAATAGCAAATACATTTGATAAATAATCTCCTAATGATTTAAGAACGACTTCTTGTTGGCCAATAAACGAATCGACAACAAGTCCCGCCATTTTATCCCCTTTTCTTGCGATAACAACGGAATAAAACTCTTCGTTTTCCTTCGTTACAGGCACGTTGAATAAATCCTTCAGGAAAAGCAA
>JAUZPT010000079.1 GCA_030705745.1 Bacillota bacterium
AGATCTGTTTCTTTACTATAGTACCACTGTGTTTTTTAAAAATCGATTGAAGACTTATTAACTAATCAGCAAGTTTTCTTTATCAGCACAACCGCCTGAGACGCAATTCCTTCTCCTCGCCCAGTAAAGCCAAGCTTTTCGGTCGTCGTTGCTTTCACGTTAATTTGGCCGGGAGCGGCTTCAAGCAATTCGGCAATACGCTCTTTCATTTGCTGAATATAAGGAGCCATCTTTGGCTGTTGGGCGATAATCGTGCAATCTGCGTTAACAAGCTCGTATCCTTCTTCTTTAACAAGCTTCCAAACATGCTCCATCAATTTTGCCGAATCAGCATCTTTAAAATTGGGATCTGTATCTGGAAAATGCTTGCCAATATCACCAGCACCAATTGCCCCAAGGCATGCATCGGCGACGGTGTGCAATAGAACATCTGCATCCGAATGTCCCAATAACCCTTTTTCATAAGGAATCGTAATACCCCCAATAATGAGCGGGCGTCCCTCCGTTAATTGATGCACATCAAACCCTTGTCCAATTCGAAACATGCGGCATTCTCCTTTTTTAGAAAAGCGGAAGCGCTCTAGCTAGAAAGCTTTTCAAAGTTCAAAAATTTTATACTTTTTGGTTTTAAAAACTATCATTTAACGATTGTCTTCAATGGACATTGTTCAGCCTACTTCTCGTCGAGTGATGCTAGGCTTGTTTTTCGTTTATTCATAATCGCTTCAGCAAAAAACAAATCTTCGGGTGTCGTCAGCTTGATATTATCGTAATTTCCTTCGACGACTGTAACAGGATGGCCGAGTCGTTCAACCAAGCTCGCATCATCTGTACCGAGAAAATGATCTTGATCCGCTTTTTCATAAGCGTCCAGCAGTGTTGAAATACGAAAAGCCTGCGGGGTTTGCACAGCCCACAAGCTTGAGCGATCTACCGTTGACGTTACTTTTTCATTCTTCACCATTTTTATCGTATCCTTAACCGGAACAGCCACGATGGCGGCTCCGGTACGATGAGCTGCATCTGTAAGCTCGTGGATGTGGCGCTTATCAATAAAAGGGCGGGCTGCATCATGAACGAGGACAATTCCAGTCGCGCCCGCTTCTTTCAACGCATTATGGATGCTATGTTGACGTTCTTTTCCTCCTGGGACGAATGAAGCCACTTTTTTTATATTATATTTTTCAATCAGTGCCTTAAATTCTGATTCATCTTGAGGATGAAGCGCAAGAATAATACTCTCGCATTCTGTATCTTCCTCAAATACCTTTAATGTGTGAATGAAGACAGGCGTCCCATTAAGCTCCAAAAGAAGCTTGTTCTTTCCTGCACCCATTCTCTTTCCCTGGCCTGCAGCCGGAATGATGACCTTGTAAGCCATAAAAAAACTCCTAATCTTTATAGCGCTTTTTCCAATAATTTTGGTTTTGCGAAAATCATTCTGCCTGCAGATGTTTGCAGAACGCTCGTCACTACAACTTCAATGCGTTTGCCGATAAATTCGCGTCCCTCTTCAACGACAATCATCGTTCCGTCATCAAGATAGGCAACACCTTGGTGGTATTCTTTTCCATCTTTTATAACCTGTACAGCCAGTTCTTCACCAGGAAGGACAACAGGCTTCACCGCATTAGCAAGATCGTTAATGTTTAATACAAACACATTTTGTAATTCGCAAACTTTGTTCAAATTAAAGTCATTTGTCACAAGCATTCCGCCTGTTATTTTGGCTAGTTTCACTAGCTTGCTGTCGACTTCCTGAATATCTTCAAAATCACCTTCATAAATATCAACTTTTATCGAAAGTTCTTTTTGAATGCGATTTAATATATCAAGACCACGCCGTCCGCGGTTACGTTTCAACACATCGGATGAATCGGCGATATGCTGTAATTCTTCTAGCACAAATTGAGGAATGACAATCGTTCCCTGTAAAAATCCAGTCTGACAAATATCCGCAATCCGTCCATCAATAATAACGCTCGTATCCAATATTTTCAAAGACTTCCCACTCTGTTTATCGGCTTCTTCTTCCCCGGTTTTCTTCTTGCCCATCCGATTGGTAAATAGGCCTAATAGTTCATCTCTCTTTTTAAAGCCCACTTGAAAGCCCAAATATCCAAAAAGGAGTGTAAGTAAAATAGGAGAAACCGTATGGACGACAGGAACTTGAACTGCATTCAGCGCAAAACCGATTAAAAACGCGACAATCAAACCAAAGATTAAGCCGAAACTCCCAAATATTACATCCGTCACCGGTATTTTAATCAATGAATCTTCCAGCCACTTAATAAAATCAGTAACATATTCCACAGCCCAAAAAGTAATTAAATAAAAAATAATAGCGCCAAGAATTGCTGTGCTATATGAATTATTGATGAAGGGTACACCCTCAACTTTCAGCAGATTCAACAATTCCGGAATTAAGAAAATCCCAAGCGTTCCTCCTATAATTAAGAAACATGCTTGTACGATACGTCTTAACATTCCTTCACCTCCTTATACTCATTATAAACAAAATAGTTAAATTGAAACATTTATCATTGATATTTTTACACAACTAATTAAACCCAATATGAAGATCCACTAATATATTCTCGTAACGATCCGCAAGTCCATCGTTGCAAGGATATCTCTTCTTAGGGTAGCACCGTGAAAAATGAGTGTCAAACAATACAAGTTAGTTTTTTAGCCAATTATTACTAGAATTGTGAAGGTCCCAAAATAACCTTTTAAGTTTCCACGCATCACCGTGTTGAATTGAAATATGTTTTTAAAGAAGCCTTCCTGTGAACAACCTTTCCTTGATCAACTTAAAACCTTCCTTTATCTTTCGGGCTCTCACTTCACCAATTCCTTCGACTTCATCAAGCTCGTCGACCGATGCCGCCAGAATGTTAGGTAATTCCGCAAAACAATCAATTAGGTTTTCAATGATGATTCCTGGAAGACGTGGGATTCGATTTAAAATTCTATAGCCGCGTGGGCACTTGTATTCATCCAAATGGACATATCCTGGATATCCTAGCATTTTTAATAGGTTTTGATCCTCGATCGTCTCGCCCGAAGACTGGATTTGGAGTTTCTGAAGTATTTCCAAAGGTTTAATGTCTCGTTCACTCGCATAATCCTTAATAATAAAAGTTGCTTCTTCTTCCAAATCAGTCATGATTTCATTCATTTGAAGCCTGATTAATCTGCCCTCTGTACCCATTTCGCTTAAATAGGATAATAGTTCATTCTTAATTTTAAAAACCATTTCCAAACGGTGAAGCACTTGCAAAATATCGTTATATGTAACGGATTCCTCAAATTCAAGAATGCTTAAGTATGAAATGCTTTGCTCAAGCACCGCTTTATATTTTTCCAGCGTTTGAATGGCTTGATTGGCCTTTGCCAAGATGACCGTAATATCCTTCAGCGCATAACGAAAATTCCCTTGGTAAAGTGTGATCACGTTCCTTCTCTGAGAAATGGCGATAACGAGTGATTTCGTTTGCCTTGCAACCCGCTCCGCTGTGCGATGGCGCATTCCCGTTTCCGTTGACGCAACGCCAGGGTCAGGCACAAGTTGGGCATTTGCAAAAAGGATTTTTGTTCCCGAATCATTTAAGATGATTGCACCATCCATTTTTGCAAGTTCATACAAAAAATTCGACGAAAAAGAGCAATTCAACTGAAAGCCGCCATCCACTAGATTCTTCACCTTTTCATTGTAACCTACGACAATCAAACCACCCGTATTCGCACGCAATACATTGTCTATCCCTTCACGCAACGGGGTGCCAGGGGCAATAAATTTCAAGATTTCACTCGCATTTTGTTCGCTTATCCTCTTATTTTCCATCCATTACCCTCCCAATGCCGCTTTAAGCGCCTGGCTGACAGAGGAGACCCCGACAAGTTCAATTCCTTCTGGAGCGGACCACCCTCCAAGATTGTTCGCTGGCAAGATAACCCGTTCAAATCCAAGCTTCGCCGCTTCCTGTACACGCTGCTCAATTCGTGACACCCTTCTCACTTCACCTGTAAGGCCGACCTCACCGATGATGCAATCCGTAGCTTTTGTCGGTTTATCACGAAAGCTTGAGGCAATGCTGACCGCAATCGCCAAGTCAATGGCCGGTTCATCCAGCTTCACTCCACCGGCGACCTTTAAATACGCATCTTGATTTGCTAGCAGCATACCGACCCGCTTTTCCAATACAGCCATCAGCAACGGCACCCGATTATGATCAATTCCTGTCGCCATTCTTCTTGGATTACCAAAGCTCGTTGGGGAAATTAGTGCCTGGATCTCCACCAATATCGGTCTCGTCCCCTCCATTGATGCCACTACCGTCGACCCCGCCGCACCTTGTGATCGTTCTTCCAGGAAAATTTCCGACGGATTCGCGACCTCCACAAGACCCAGCTCCTTCATTTCAAAAATGCCCATCTCGTTTGTGGAGCCGAAGCGATTTTTTACAGCTCTTAAAATTCGATACGTATGATGCCTTTCGCCTTCAAAATATAAAACCGTATCGACCATGTGCTCCAATATTCTCGGGCCGGCAATCGAGCCTTCTTTTGTCACATGGCCAACGATAAAAATTGCGATACCTTTCGTTTTTCCAATTCGCATTAATTCCGCCGTACACTCTCGTACCTGTGATACGCTACCTGGCGCTGAGGTCACCTCAGGGTGGAAAACTGTCTGGATCGAGTCAATGATCACGAATCCCGGGTTCGTGCTCTCAATCGTGCGGCTGATCTCCTCCAGATTCGTTTCGGCATACACGAGCAGATTTTCAGACATCACCCCAAGCCGGTCCGCCCGAAGCTTTGTCTGTCGAAGCGATTCCTCTCCCGAAATATATAAAACAGAATTTCCTTTATGGGCAAGCTGGGCAGACACTTGCAATAGGAGCGTTGATTTTCCAATGCCGGGATCTCCACCGATCAGCACCAACGACCCTTTAACGACCCCTCCTCCAAGAACCCGATTTAGTTCGTTAAGGTCGGTATAAATTCTCGGTTCACTCATCGTTTCAATGGATGTGATGGGCTCCGGTTTGGACAGGATGGCTGAGCTGTCAGAATGCACAAATGCACCCTTTCTTTTGGTTCCGGTCACTTCTACTTCCTCAACCATCTTATTCCATGCATTACATCCGGGACATTTCCCCATCCATTTAGCTGACTCATAGCCACATTCCTGGCACATGAATTTTGTTTTACGTTTTACCATTGCTTTCTCTCCTCTTGAACGTTACTCACAAAAGAAAGGAGGTACACGAAATCGTCTTTACGTGTACCTCCTTAGTTCGTAATCCATTATGCGTAAAGGGATTTACTTGATTGTTTTGTAAGGCCATTCTAAGTGCCTTTATGACCTGCCTTTTATTTTGTAAGAGCGCTTTTTTCTGCAACTCTTACAACAAAATCTTCATCCACCACATCGATGATTACATTTTGTCCAGTCAGCAAGGTTCCTTTCAGGAGTTCCTCGGACAGGCGATCTTCAATATGTTTTTGAATAGCCCTGCGCAACGGACGCGCACCATATTCAGGATCATATCCTTCTTTTGCAATTTTATCTTTAGCACTCTGTGTCAACTCAAGCGTAATGCTTTGCTCTTTTAATCTCTTCACTAACGAATCGGACATTAAGGTCACAATTTCCTGCAAATGCTTTTTCTCAAGTGCATGGAAGACAATAATTTCATCAATACGGTTCAAGAATTCCGGGCGGAACGCCTTTTTAAGCTCTTCCATAACTTTACCTTTCATATCCTTGTAATCCTGCTCACCGTCCTGGATATTGAAGCCCACATATTTATTGCTCTTTAACGATTGAGCCCCTACATTGGACGTCATGATCAGCACTGTATTGCGGAAATCCACCGTTCTTCCTTTTGAATCGGTCAATCGCCCGTCTTCTAGCACTTGCAACAGAATATTAAATACATCCGGATGCGCCTTTTCTATTTCATCAAGCAGGACAACAGAGTACGGTTTGCGGCGCACTTTTTCTGTTAATTGTCCTCCTTCTTCATAGCCTACATAGCCCGGAGGTGAACCAACAAGCCTTGAGGTGGAATGCTTTTCCATGTACTCGGACATATCGATCCGGATCATGGCGTCTTCATCACCGAACATGGATTCTGCCAATGCACGTGCCAGTTCCGTTTTCCCTACGCCGGTCGGTCCAAGGAACACAAACGAACCAATCGGTCGCTTCGGATCTTTCAATCCCGCTCTTGCCCTTCGAACAGCCTTCGAAACAGCTTTAACCGCTTCTTCTTGGCCAATCACGCGCGAATGCAATAATTCTTCCAAATTAAGCAGCTTTTCTGTTTCTGTTTGCGCCAGCTTTGAAACCGGGATTCCCGTCCAGCTCGATACGACACTCGCAATATCCTCGACAGTGACCTCGCTGTTTTCTTTCCCTTGCTTTTCCTTCCAGTTCTTCTTAGTTTCATCAAGCTGCTCGCGAAGGCGTTGTTCTGTATCCCTTAAAGAAGCAGCCTTTTCAAATTCCTGGCTCTGAACAGAGGCATCTTTTTCCTTCCGAACTTCCTCCAGCTTCACTTCAAGCTCTTTCAAGTTAGGAGGTGTGGTGTACGAACGAAGACGAACCTTTGAACCTGCTTCATCAATAAGGTCAATCGCCTTGTCAGGCAAAAAGCGGTCGGATATATAGCGGTCGGATAATTTGACGGCCGCGTCGATCGCTTCATCGGTAATCGAAACGCGGTGATGCGCTTCATAACGGTCGCGAAGGCCTTTTAAAATTTGGACTGATTCATCGGCTGTTGGCTCATCCACACGAATCGGCTGGAAGCGACGCTCCAAAGCTGCATCTTTTTCAATGTATTTTCGGTATTCGTCTAGGGTGGTCGCCCCAATACATTGGAGTTCCCCACGAGCCAGGGAAGGCTTCAAAATATTGGATGCATCAATTGCGCCTTCTGCTCCGCCAGCTCCAATCAATGTATGCAACTCGTCAATGAACAAAATTATATTTCCTGCCTGACGAATTTCATCCATCACTTTCTTAAGGCGATCTTCAAATTCCCCACGGTATTTTGTTCCAGCGACAACCGTTCCCATATCAAGCGTCATCACGCGTTTGTCACGCAATATTTCAGGCACTTCATTGTTGACGATCTGCTGTGCAAGGCCTTCTGCAATCGCCGTCTTGCCCACTCCAGGCTCCCCGATCAGTACAGGATTATTCTTTGTGCGGCGGCTTAGCACCTCGATCACACGTTGAATTTCCTTGCTGCGGCCAATTACCGGATCAAGGCTTCCTTCCCTGGCGATTGCCGTAAGGTCACGAGCAAGACTATCCAGCGTCGGTGTATTCGCACTGGCAGAGGTACCGCTTTGATGGCTGCCCGATTCGTTGCTTCCCAATAATTGTAGAACTTGCTGACGCGCTTTATTCAGGCTGACGCCCAGATTATTCAATACCCGTGCGGCCACGCCTTCTCCCTCGCGAATCAAGCCAAGTAAAATATGCTCTGTACCCACATAGGAATGTCCGAGTTTCCTCGCTTCATCCATGGACAACTCAATAACCTTTTTTGCCCTCGGGGTATAATGAATGGATTGAGAGCTGTCTTGGCCCTTACCGATTAAATTTTCAACCTCCTGCTGGATTTTTTCTGCTCCAAGTCCAAGGCCGTATAATGCTTTCGCGGCAATTCCATCGCCTTCGCGAACCAATCCCAATAAAATATGCTCTGTCCCAATATTATTATGGCCTAGACGTATTGCTTCCTCTTGAGCCAATGCCAATACCTTTTGCGCTCTCTCCGTAAATCGGCCGAACATCATATTTTTTCCTCCCTTATTCTTAATTCTGTGATTTATCGTTTTCCATTTTCAACCGTTCCCTAATGACCGAGGCACGCAGAATATCTCTTTCATTTGGCCTTAAAGGTCCACCTGCATATTGCTGCAAAAATCCAGGCTGTGTGAGGATCATCAGTTCGTTTAATATGTTTTTTGACATATCTTCAATAAAACCGATATCAATGCCGAGCCGAACATCCGATAAGCAGCGGGCTGCTTCTTTCGATTCGATGATCCGGCTGTTTGACAACACTCCATAAGAACGAAAGACTCTATCTTCTAATTGTATGTGAGAAGTCTTTACTAATGCTTCACGTGCTGACCTTTCCTGAGAAATAAGCTGGCTGACAACACTCTTCAAATCTTCTACTATATCCTCTTCAGATTTGCCCAGTGTAATTTGATTCGAGATTTGAAAAATATTTCCTAGAGCTTCGCTTCCTTCTCCATAAATTCCTCTTACCACCAAACCAAGCTGGTTAATCGCCGGAATGATACGATTTATTTGGTGAGTCAAAATTAAACCTGGCAAATGCATCATGACCGACGCCCTCAAGCCTGTGCCAACATTGGTCGGGCAACTTGTTAAATAGCCTTTTTTCTCATTAAAAGCATACTGGATATGGTCTTCCAGCCAGTCATCAATTTCATTAGCCGCTTCAAGCGCCTCCGAAAGCTGGAGTCCAGGAAACAAGCATTGGATCCGGAGATGATCTTCTTCATTAAGCATGATGCTCACTTCTTCATTGACGGTCAGTACACATGCTCCGTGAGTGGAATCATCCGCAAGGTTTGGACTAATTAAATGCTTTTCCATCAACACTCTTTTTTGAAGTGGTTGAAGTTCATCCATCTTCAATAGTTCCATTTGGCCAAACTTTTCAAAAGCAGTTTGTTGTAAAATTTCCTGCACTTTTAAAATAATCGCCTTTGCTTCATCATGTGAATACAAAGTTGGAAATTTATAGTCTTGAAAATTGCGAGCCAGACGGATGCGTGAACTCAGGACTATGTCAGAATCAGGTCCTTCCTCGCTCATCCACGGGCTCACTGCCTGGGTAATAAATCCTTCCAATGACACGTTTATTCCCCTCCCTCACGATTTTCGTTCAATTGGGTAGTAAGCGAACGAATCTCATCACGTATTTCGGCAGCTATTTCAAATTTTTCATTTGCGATTAAATCGCGCAAGTGTAGTTTTAAATCTTCTAATTGTTTGCGGAGATGGATCGTGCCGCCCATCCGTTTCGGAATTTTTCCGTTATGATTCCAGTTGCCACTATGCAGCCGTTTCAAAATGGGCTTTAATGGCTCTTTAAATGCCTCATAGCATTGGGCACAGCCAAATCTTCCAATATTCACAAACTGCGGAAAGGTCATCGAACACCCTTCACATTGAAGAACCTCTTCCTGTTGGAATGCATTCTGAGTTGTATGTTGAAAGGAAGGATCAATATTTAAAAGGCCTGCAAGCAAATTATTAATGCTGAAGCCGGAGGCGGTATTAATCATAAACAGTTCGCCCTTTTCCTGGGCACATTTTTCGCAAAGATGCACTTCCGTTTTTTCCCCATTCATTATTTTTGTAAAATGAAGCGTCGCCGGCTTTTGGTTACATTCCTGGCAAATCATTTTCCCACCTCTTCCTCCACGATTATTTTATTTATATTTAAGTGTTGTCAACATCGCTCTTAACATCCTTGCCCGTAATTCGTCCCTGTATGGAAGTTCAATGTACAGAACGGAACGATCAATGACGCTCAGCATGATTTTTGCTTCCCTTGTCGTAATAATTTCTTCCTGAACAAGCCTGTAGATGACGCCCTCAGCGCTCGTCTGGCTAATATGGGTTTGAAAAAGGGAGAGTAATTGATCAATTAAATGTGCAAGGTCATGCGATTGCACTTTCATTATCCGAATATAACCGCCACCGCCCCGTTTGCTTTCAACCAAATATCCTCGTTCTATCGTAAACCTGGTATTGATCACATAATTAATTTGCGAGGGAACGCATTGAAATTTATCCGCAATTTCGCTTCTCTTTATTTCAACCAAATCCCTTTCACTCATTTCCAGAACTTTTTTCAAATATTTCTCGATAATATCGGAGATGTTTCCCATCTTCCCACCCCCTATCTGACTTTGACTATCTTTGACATAAATTATACATGAAACCTCTCTGTACTTGCAACGATCTGCTATGATGTTATTTTCTCCAAATCTATGAACGACAAAACCTCTTTTTACCAATAATTTCAC
>JAUZPT010000008.1 GCA_030705745.1 Bacillota bacterium
GATTTCCATTTTTTCATGTCTTTGCAAATAAAATTGTCCTTTTTCCCGCTGTGACTAATTTTGTTTTGATAGCGGATTTAAGACTTCTAATAACGAAACTGTATCCCTTAGATATTTTCGGCAAAAAAAGACCCCCAACCAAAATGGTTGAGAGCCTTTGGAGTATTGAGAATTAACGTTTTGAGAACTGAGGCGCACGACGGGCACCTATCTTATTCCAAATGGTTATCTTCATTTTATCCGGATGATGCATGGGACTTCAGCCGAAATTCATAAGTACGAAATATTCTCCCATATAAATATGCAAAACTAATTTGTAAACCGGAGGCTATGTAAAAAGGCATGGCAAGTGAACCTAAACCAAAAAGATAACCACTGATATATGGGCCAACCGAAATTGGAAAACGCATGGACAGGGAATTAATACTTGACGCAAAACCGCGTCTCCTGTCGCGTGTCAAGCTCACGCTAAGTGCTTGCTGTGCTCCTTGTGTACCACGGTTTAGTGCTGTTCGTATCATATAAAAGATAGATGCAAGTATATAACTCGATAATAATGGCATTAGTATCAAAAGCATGCTTGCAATAAATCGAACTACCACAATTGATCGAATGGTTCCATGTTTTCGGGATAATTTTGCCTGTAAAAGCGAGGTGACACCTGTGGCGAAAAAGGTTAAAGCTAACGTGCCCCCGATTTGAGTAGTGCTTGCTCCAAATTTAGCTGCAAACCAATAAGACATCATTGGTCCCGTCAATCCAATAGCAATCCCGTTCAAGACATTAATGGCCGCAAGTTTGAAAACCGCTGAATTTTCCTTATTCAATATTTCTTTTTCTAAAATTCCGGTTACTTCTTTCCTACTATATAAAGACTCTCCCTCATTAATAGTAAAAATAATAAGGGCGGTGACAAGATATAAAATAAAAACAATAAAGAAAGAGAACCGATAGGATGTTGCTCCGAATGGAAACCCCTTCCATAATGCTGCTGATCCAGCCATAACCGCACCTGCCGCCATTCCAAAAAAGCTTAGAGCATTATTCAAACTATATACCTTACCCCGATTTTCTGTAAGAATGAAAGTTGCAAGCCATGCTTGCTCTGCAGGTGCACACGGACTCGGAGAACCAGCATCAGCTTTCCCAAAACCTGAAAATGTAATCGCTAAAAATAATATAAGAAAGTCTGTAGAAAAAACTCCGACTAAGGCACATCCTGAGGTTAAAAATTCATAAAAAAGAATAAACGGTTTTCTTCCAAATCGGTCGCTATATATGCCTATGACAGGTGATAGCACGACTCCAAGCAACCCCCCCGATGCAAGGACACTGCCAATTGCAGCAGTACTCCATCCCAATGCATGGAGATAAAGTGCCAAATCAACTACTAGCATACCTTGTCCAATGCTTCGCAAGGTATTAACAAGCATTAACTTTTTAGCCTGCATAGGGATTTGTGCATCTGAAGCATGACTCTTAGTAAGTTTCCTTTTCAATATTTATCACACCCTTTCATAGTACATTATTATAAGGAATTCCATTACTTCCAGGTATTCAAAGATCTTTTTTATAGTTCCAATTTCAAAGCTATTTATGCAAATAATTTTCTCCGAACAAAAAAAGTGCCAAAATAGGCAGAATCCTAAATGGCACAAAAATTAAAAGCTTATTTTTATTTCTTTATCATGCTTTTAGATGAAGGTTTTTCTAGAAGAAATTTTCGATAGATCAAAGGTGCGATTATTTCTTTGGCAGGTTTGTTGTTTATATCATGTACGGCCGCTTCAATTAGGTGATGATCCGGTGACCACTCACAAACTGGATCCGTAGCAGATGCATTTCTCGTTAAAGCAAAAGCCTGGCAACGGCAGCCCCCTCCATCTTCATGACGAAGATCACAAGAACTGCAAGGTTCTGGCATCCATTCTTCTCCACGGAAGTTGTTAAATGACTTCGATTCGTACCAAATTTGTTTCAGTGAAGACTTACGGGCATTCTCAAATGTAAGATCCTTAATTATTCCTGCTGTAGGACAAGGCAGAACATCCCCATTTGGGGCTACTGTTAATCCAATTGTACCCCAGCCGCCCATACAAGGCTTTGGAGTAGATGCATAATAATCAGGAATAACCCAAATAATTTCCATTTCTCTTTGAAGCCGCTCTTTAGCAGCAATATAGATTTTATTTGCCCTTTTGATTTGTTCTCGGCTTGGCAATAACCGTTCTCGATTGCGCAATGCCCAGTTATAATATTGTGCATTTGCCAGTTCCAATCGTTCAGCTCCCAATTCCTCTGCAAGCTGAATAATCTCCTGTATTTGATCAATATTCATTCGATGTATTACAACATTTAATGATAAATGCAATTCAGCATTTTTTACCGCTTTAACAGCTTCTAGTTTCTTCTCAAACGCTTTATATCCTCCGATTACATTGGAAAGCCTTGCTTCGGCTGCCTGGAAGCTTATCTGTACATTTGCTAACCCGGCCAACTTTAGTTGATGTACCTTTTCCTCCGATAATCCAATACCGCTTGTAATAAGATTCGAGTACATCTCTAACGAATTGGCATGACGGATTAACGTTTCCAAGTCGTCACGTAAAAGGGGCTCCCCTCCAGAAAAGTGAACTTCTACTACTCCCAATTCGGCAGCTTCCTTCAAAACACGGCACCAATCTTCCGTTGCCAACTCCTCTTTCTCAAGTGTTAACTCTAAAGGGTTGGAACAATATGGACAATGCAAAGGACAACGATGTGTCAACTCTGCAAGAATCGAATATGGAGCTCCGATGGTATTGCTGCTAATTCGCTTCGATTGTGTCATGATTAGGGATCACCACCCATCCTTGATCCACCATTTCTTGCAGAAAATCTAAAATATCAGCCTCCATTGTTTTCAATTCAGGCAATGGCTCTGTTTCCATTAATTCGGTGCCTGTCTGCAAAGAATCTCTAATTCTTTCAACTATTGTTTTCACCGCTAGTCTTCCATCACATAGAATAAGGATAGAGGCGGCGGTTTCGTTCATGACCACAACCTTTTCCGGTAACAGAAGGAGATGCTTTCCTCTCACTTTATCAAATTTAAGTCGTCCTTTTGCAGCAAGCTTAGGGTAGCTATTAACTAAAATTCACTCCACCACCAATCCCTTTTTTCTTATAAGTAAGGAACCATCGATTACGCATTTAGCGGGAAAGCTTTTTCAATAGCATCAAGCTGCACCCATAACACATCACATTTAAAACGTAATGCTTCTACCGCTTTTTGTTGCTCCTTAGTGGTATGACAATAAGACAACACCAGCTTTAAAGCAGTATTCGAATCACGGGGGGCTTGAGTCAAACGGTTTTGGAAATATTCAAAACCAGTGCTGTCAATCCAAGGATACAATCGCTCCATTACCTTCATTCTCTTAAAAATAAGGTCAGGGGAAAACAACTCTGTTAACGAAGAGGCAACTGCCTCGATCCACGGTTTTGTTCGCGCAAAGTTTACATAAGCATCCACCGCAAAACGAACACCTGGTACGACTCTTTCCTCTTGTACAATTTCTTCCCTAGTTAAACCAACAGCTTCTCCCAGTCTGAGCCACGCCTCAATACCGCCATCTTGACCATGTGTGCCGTCATGGTCAATAATACGCCCAATCCATTCACGCCGTAATTCTCGGGATGGCAAGATTGAAAGAATTGCGGCATCTTTAATCGGAACTGACTTCTGGTAGTAGTATCTGTTCGCAACCCAGCCTTGAATTTGCTCCCGACTCAAGACTCCTTCATGCATCTTTATATGAAAGGGATGTTTATCATGATAATAGGAACGGCCAACATCCTTTAAACGTTCAGTAAATTCATCTTGTGACCAAATCTCTTCCTGATGTTCTTCTCTACTGACTGACATATTTTTTCCCCGCATGATCACACCTCCACTTCCATGCCATCAAAAGCAACTTCAAATCCCATTCTCTCTAATGAATTTCTTTCCATGGAACCTTTTTTCAAAATGGGGTTGCTATTGTTAATGTGTATCAAGATTTTCCGCTCAGCTGGAAACGCCGCTAACTTTTCCGCTGTCCCTCCACTTCCGCCGATTGGCAAATGTCCCATATTTCGCGCATCACGCTTCGTTGCACCCATCTGTACCAATTCATCCTCTGCCCAAAAAGTACCATCTACCATTAAAATATCTGCTTTCATTAAGCTTTCTTCTACAGAAGGGGTTATCTCTTCCAGTGTAGGGAAGTATGCAAGACACTTGCCAGTTTTCTTATTATGGAGAACCAACCCGACCTCCCAAATATCTGACAGATGAAACTCCTCTTTTTTCCATTTTGTATATAGCGGTGGTTTCCTTGAAACAGGAACTGTCTCAACGATTATTGTTTCCTCGTAATCTTCACCAGAAGGTCCTATCTGTTGCAAACATTCAGGGAAAAGAGACTTCCATTGCCAAGAACAATAGCTTTGTAACATAGGAAATACTGGAAAGGAGGAATGCAAGGTTTTTCGTACATTTTCTGTTCCATAAATGGTTAAACAAGAGCCTTCTCTTAGTGATAATAACCCGATTGTATGATCAAGCTCAGCATCCGTTAAAATAACTCCTGCTAAAGGGGTTTCTCTTATACCAGGGCCAGCATGCAGGGAAGGATAGGACTCGATTTGTTGGTGAGCGTCAGGGCCAGCATTTATAAGATACCAATCCCTTTCATTTGCACTTATTGCAAGAGAAGATTGTAACAATGGTCGAAATGCTTCATTACCTTTGCGAACCTCTCTACAATTTATACATGCACAGTTCCACTGTGGAAATCCTCCCCCTGCCGCTGTTCCTAAGACTCTAATTCGAATATGGGCTCATTCCTTTCCCCTGTTGACTTCGTTTGGCTAACTTCTCGAGATTTCCCCACAAGCCTTCCAACTTGCCATCCAATTACCACATTGGAGATACCCATTAAGGAATATAATAAATAATCTCCGATTGGTTCAGGGGTTAGTAGATCCACGCCTAACCATAAGCCTGTTGTAGCAGCCCCAATAACCACACCCAGCACGGATATTAAATAACGATTCATTCATTTCACCACCTCTTTGTTTTGTTAAACCTATTTATAGCATGCGATACCCATGCTATTTTCCAACATAAGCGTACATTGTCACCTCAGAAGATGTATTAATCACTTTATATTCAGGTTTCTTCCACATATTAGTCACCACCTTTCATGACACCAACAATTGTGAAAATAGTTCTTAGGGGTGTCTGATTTTCCCTTTCTAAATAATCTTATGTAGGTGGTTTCCTCGAAATAACCGGAAATTTGACTGGAAGTTGTCCTAAGCGTACGGATTATTGCAATTAATTACAAAAAGGGACAAGGTGGTAGAGATACTTGTCACACCTCGCTTGTCCGTGAATGAATTAAAAATAACCTGAGCCTATCGAAGCCCAGGTTGTTGCATTCATTTATTTATAAAAGCCTCATTTGAACATGATCATTTATTTCTTTTGAGAAAGCGGACCCTTAACTTCCAATTACAAAAGTTGTTAATTAAATATCTAATCAAAAGATTAATCTCGTACCATTTTAAAAGATGATAGGGATGCTTTTAATGTTTCATCAACTATATCAATTCTCAGCGTTATTAAGGATAAATCTAACTGTCCATTCGCCCTTTTGATTCAATATCCCATGTGTTTTAAATGTCATATGAGGAGTTTCAGGTCTGTAATGCTGTAGTTGTGCTTCTATCGTTCCTTTATATTCGTTATTACTTACTTTCTTATACGAATCGGAATTTTCACGAACTAATGTATGTCCAATCCAAATATGAGGACTTTCCATCAGACTCGTGGCATGCGGATTAACTTGAATATTCGAATTGGAATGTATCGTATAATACAGCCTAATGTTTTGACCGGAGTTTACGATGGAGTAGCCAGTTATTGTTAGTTTGATTCCGTTATCTTCGATTGAACCTAAGCCCTGATTTGATTGGGATTCGGCACTGACCAAAGTAGGGGAGGCACAGCCAAAGAGCAAGCAAATTAATATGGCGACACCAATGAATCGCACGTTATATTTCGATAGGTTCCTCATTTTACCACCATCCTTATTTTTCGTTTATATGTTTCAACACTTTATATAGTTTTTTTTATAAATGAAACAATCTGAGTCCGAATGAAGAGATTGGACTCGGACTGCTTCGAGAAAACTGGCCTCTATTATGGAGGCATCCTTACGTACACATTATTTCATTTTAGATAACCATTCTGCTAGCGCTTCTGCATCTGCACCTTTAGCTAGGCCAGCCGGCATACGATCACCGCCGTTTAAGATTTGATTCAATATGGCTTCTTTTGACATCGATTTACCGATGTGTTGAAGATTTGGAGCCGTTGCGCCCTGAAGGTTACCCCCATGACAAGAAACACAACTACTTTTGTAAACTTTTACCGGATCGACACTGACAGTTTTGTCGGCTTCCCCTTGTAATTTTGCATTTTGATTAGGGGCTGGGATAGGTTCCTTACCACCGAGTCCATAAACCACAACCCTTGTCCCACCAGTAATCACCGCAACATATTGTTTGCCGTCAACCATATAAATGGCGGGCGCCATTTTAATTTGTTTTCCCCCACTTTTCATGCTCCATAATACATTCCCTTTTTTAATATCGAGAGCATTCACCGTTCCGTCCAATTCCCCGTAAAAAGCAAGACCGGAAGCAGTACTTGTAAATCCCCCATACATCGGATCGTCGGTATTGATTTGATAAACTTTTTTCCCTGTATTAATGTCAATAGCTGTAATGGTACCAGAAGTATCAACATTTGCTGGTAAAGGAAGTATCTTCGTACCAGGGAAGGTATTGTTATCTTTCTCAATCTCTTTCCGATCTTTTGCTGCTAACATTAAATTCGGGCTATTAATACCAGGAATAAGCACAAAGTTGGTTTCAGGATCATAAGTCTCCGGGGCAAAGCTTTCTCCACCTGGCGTACCCGGCCATTGAAGCTTAACTTTATTCGGATCACTTGGTGGTTTTGAATGTTGAATTTTTACAAACGGTACACCATCATATATTGTTTTTCCAGTTTTGGCATCCCATGCATACCATTTTCCATTCTTTCCGCCTTCAACAACGATTTTCCTCACGTTACCACTAACCTTGGCATTGAGAACCATCGGTGTGGCAGCAGCATCATAATCCCAAACATCGTGATTAACTTCGGAGGATGCCCACTTTAATTTCCCCGTTTTACTGTCCAAAGCGACGATAGAATCCGTATATGGATTTTCCCCTTTTCTATCATCATCGTTAAAGTCAGGGGCTGGATTCCCCACTGCAAAATACATCATATCAGTATCTGGATCGAACGACATCGGTGTCCATACGGAGCCCCCGCCAGTATATTTACCCTTCACCCAGCCTTTTCCTCTTTCAGGAACGGTCCAAAACGGTTCTTTCCAGAGTGGTTCGAGGCTATCTGCTTTAAACGCCATAACGAAGCCTCGCGTACCATTATCACCACCGCTGCTTCCAACGTAAATGTTGCCATCATAATACATTGGAGCCGAAGATTCATAGTATCGGTTTTCTAATTTAATGGAAGGAACATAATCCCAAAAGTTGACCATTTTAATTAGTTTTCCGGTTTTCGCATCAAGTTTGGCCAGCCGATTGTCTATCATCAAGACATATACATTTCCATTGGCCACAGCAACACCTCTACTTGCCACATTGGATTGCCATGGCAAACTATTAAGATGATCAAGTACTGTCTTAGGAGGTGTCCATGCCCAAAGTTTCTTTCCACTTCCGGCATCGATTGCAAATACATGATTTTTAGCACTAGTCACATACAGGACCCCGTTTTGTACGACAGGGAAATCCTCTTGTAAATTCGGAACATCCTTATTCCATTCCAAGATATCCTGTTGCCATACAATCCCCATTTTTTTCACATTATCTTTTGTAATCTTTTGATAGGGTACATGTCGGGTATGTTGAAGGTCATAACCCCAATTTGGGAATCCTGTCTCCTTCACCACATTTACCTGGTTAGATTTCTTGGTTTTTTCCTCTTTATTTGCTTTGTTCTGTTTATTATTCGTTTGACAACCAACAATGACAATACTGGCAAGCAAAACCGAACCTGTTACCTTTAAAAAGCTCTTCACGAAAATACCCTCCTTACATTATGAAGTATTAATATTTGGTGAATTCTGATGATGCACTGTTCAAATTTAGGTCTATTGCCTCCTTAAGACAAGCTTATTTTTATAAGAACAATGGTATAATTGCCCAAAACATGATTAACTATGCAAGTTGTGACTAATCCTTCCTTCCCTTTTGTTGGAAATGTGAGTGATATGCTGGATTACACTAAATTCTTCCGAGTTATCCACACCTGTAAAATTTATAATTTTCCAGACGATAAAAAAGACCCCCAACCAAAATGGTTGAGAGCCTTTGAAGTGTTGATAATTAACGTTTTGAGAACTGAGGCGCACGACGAGCACCTTTAAGACCGTATTTTTTACGTTCTTTCATACGTGCATCACGAGTCAATAGACCTGCGCGCTTTAATGTTGGACGGAATTCTGGATCAGCTTGAAGTAACGCACGAGCGATACCGTGGCGGATTGCGCCAGCTTGACCAGTGTATCCTCCACCGCTTACGTTTACAAGAATGTCGTAAGAACCAAGAGTTTCAGTAGCAACCAATGGTTGTTTAACAACTTCACGTAACGCTTCGAATGGGATATAGTTTGTAATTTCACGATCGTTAATTAGAATGTTTCCAGTGCCGGGAACTAAACGTACGCGAGCAACTGAACTTTTACGACGACCAGTACCAATGTATTGAACTTGTGCCAAGTTAATACCCTCCTTTAAGAATTATCCGCGAAGTTCGTAAACTTCCGGTTGTTGTGCTTGGTGCGGATGTTCGCTGCCAGCATACACGTGTAATTTTCTGAACATTTGACGGCCAAGAGAGTTCTTTGGAAGCATGCCTTTGATAGCAAGCTCAAGCATTCTCTCAGGGTAGTTTGTACGCATTTCCAAAGCAGTTCTTGTTCTTAAACCACCTGGGTGCATTGTGTGACGGTAGTAGATCTTGTCAGTTAATTTCTTACCAGTTAAGTGAATCTTTGAAGCGTTGATGATGATAACATTATCACCAGTGTCAACATTAGGTGTAAAAGTTGGTTTATGTTTACCACGTAGGATTGATGCAACTTCACTTGTAAGACGACCTAAAGTCTTGCCTTCAGCATCAATCACGTACCATTTACGCTCAATATTATTTGCATTTGCCATAAACGTTGTACGCATGAGTTTCCCTCCTAATTAAATCCAAAAAGATAGTTATAATTCGCGCTTTTCATATGAGCATCCATGGTTCCATTCTGTTCCGGGAATGAAGGCTGGATGTCTATCTGCGCTTAGTTTTCTGTTCATATATTTTTAATCACGATGAAGACTTTCCGGGGCTTTATCGTGGGGATAAAATACATACATATGCTATAATATATCCTTAGCTCATATATGTCAAGAAAATGTTACACCAGGTTTAGTTGTTTTAAATATTTTTTTTGAAAAGCATATTAAATTGACCGAAGAATTAATACATTACTTTCCATAAATACAAACCATGGGCAGGCGCTGTCTTGCCCGCGTAACGGCGGTCTTTTTTTTCGAGAATAAAAGCCATTTCCTCAGGCGTGCGAGCCCCAGTGCCCACCTCCAGCAGTGTCCCGGTCAGTATTCGCACCATATTATACAAAAATCCATTTCCGACAAATTTTAAAATGAGCAAATTGCCTTCAAACGAAAAATCGATTTCTTCGATTGTCCGGATTTTATCCACTACCTCTGTCTTCGCAGAACAGAAGCTCGTAAAATCATGCGTCCCCTTTAAAAACACGCTAGCCTGTTCCATTGCATTCACATTAACCGAAAAGGGATACTGATAGGCATAATTCCGCATAAAAGGATCACGGTTCGATGATAACTGAAGATAATAGCGATATTCTTTACCAACTGCATCAAAACGCGCATGAAAACCATCGACTGCATCTTCCACAGTGAGGATCGAGACATCTGCAGGCAATAGCGAATTGAGAGCTATCACCCACTTGTCATTAGGTATATTTAGCGGCGAATCAAAGTGAATGACTTGCCCCTTCGCATGCACCCCGGCATCCGTTCTGCCAGAACCCGTAACTTTTACATCCCGGCCCTTATGCAGCTTTGCCAGGACAGCTTCCACTTCTCCCTGAACCGTCCGTTTATTCGGCTGCACCTGATATCCGAAAAATCCTGTTCCGTCATACGAAAGGACACATTTATATCTCTGCATATAATAGCTCCATTATGATCGTAATAAAAACAATAATAGCGTTACTGCCAATAAGACGAACAGCAACAATGTATCCACTGGCTTCCAGTCCAATTGGCGGTACTTCGTGCGGCCTTCACCGCCCCTGTATCCTCTTGCCTCCATGGCAATCGCCAAATCCTCAGCACGTTTAAATGAACTTACAAACAAAGGTATCAACAATGGAATAACCGCCTTTATGCGTTCCTTTATTGGACCTCCGGCAAATTCAACTCCGCGGGCTATTTGTGCTTTCATGATTTTATCTGTTTCTTCCATCAAGGTAGGAATGAATCTTAAAGAAATCGACATCATCAAGGCCATTTCATGAACGGGAAAATGAATTTTTTTCAAAGGATTCAACAGAGTTTCCAACCCATCCGTAATTTCAATCGGTGTCGTCGTTAACGTCAATAACGATGTCATTAAGATTAAAAAGAAAAACCTCACGGAGATAAATATCCCTTGTCGTATTCCTTCTTCATAGATTTTTACCGGTCCATATTCGAACACTAATGCCCCTTCTTTTGTAAAAAACAATTGCAGCAACATAGTGAATACCACAAGCCATAAAACTGGTTTTAATCCTTCATATAAAAATCGGAAAGGTATTTTCGAAAAAGCCAGCATCATGAACGTATATAACCCGATAAGAGCATATGTCATGGCATTATTGGCTAAGAAAACCACGCACACAAATAAAAAAACGAGGAGAATTTTAGCCCGGGGGTCCATCCGATGGATCAATGAATCAGCGGGTACATAGCGCCCAAATATCATCTTTTCCATTATGTCCTTCCCCCCCTCTGGAAATGTTCTACTACAGCATCAGACAATTGATCAATCGTCAAAAAAGTTTGTCCGAGCTTATAGCCTAACTTATTTTCCAGCTTCAGCTGAAATTTCACTACCTCGGGTACATCCAGCCCCAACTCAACAAGTCCTTCAGATGAAGAAAAGATTTCCTCAGGAGTACCGCGTTTAATAAGCTTGCCTTGATGCATAATAGCAATTTGGTCAGCGTAACGCGCGGCATCTTCCATACTGTGTGTTACGAGTACGGTGGAGAGATTTCGTTCTTTATGAAGCGAATAAAACATATCCATAATTTCCTTGCGTCCACGAGGATCCAGACCAGCAGTAGGCTCGTCCAAAACAATCACGTCAGGCCCCATGGCTAGCACTCCAGCAATGGCCACCCGGCGCATTTGTCCGCCCGACAAATCAAAAGGAGACTTTTCTAAAATATCTTCCGATAGTCCAACCTGCTTGAGTGCTTGTCGCGCTCTAAGTTTCGCTTCCTCTTCTGGGACTCCAAAATTTAGCGGACCAAAACAAATATCTTTTTCAACGGTTTCCTCAAATAATTGATGCTCAGGAAACTGAAAAACAATACCGACCCTTTGGCGGATCTCTTTTAGGTTTTTTTCTTTTTTCTTTGCTCTAATTTGTCTATTTCCAATGTTGACAATTCCGCCTGTCGGTTGCAAAAGCGCGTTTAAATGCTGCAATACGGTTGACTTCCCTGAACCGGTATGGCCAATGATTGCTAAATAAACACCTTGTGGAATGTCTAAAGTGACATCCTGGATAGCAAGTCTCTCGAACGGTGAATTAACTTGATAGCGGTATTCTACTTGCTGTAATGAGATATCCATAGCTCAGTCACCAACTCGTCTTCCGTTAAATAGTATTTTGACAAATCCAGCCCACGTTTACGGAATGCTTTGCCCATCTTCACTGAAAAAGGAATGTCCAAGCCTAAAGCAATTAATTCTTCATCCATTTGAAAAATTTCTTCAGGAGTACCTTCCCTGAAAAGTTGGCCTTTATTCATTACAATGATCCGGTCTGCCTTTGAAGCTTCTTCCAAATCATGTGTAATCGAAATAACGGTCATATCCGATTCTTTTTTTAACGTTCTTACAGTTTCTAAAACTTCTTCTCGCCCACGCGGGTCGAGCATCGATGTCGCTTCGTCCAAAATAATGATTGCCGGTCTTAATGCCAAAACCCCAGCGATTGCAACGCGTTGTTTTTGGCCACCGGATAGATGGTGCGGCTCTTGATCAAGAAATTGTTCCATCTTTACTTTCTTCAAAGAATCTTCTACCCGCTTAACCATTTCTTCACGGGGTATACCGTTATTTTCTAAACCAAAAGCCACATCATCCTGAACTGTCGACCCTACAAACTGATTATCAGGGTTTTGAAAAACCATTCCAATTTTCCTGCGAATATCCCATACTGACTCTTCATTCAGCTGTATGTTTCCAACTGTTATGCTCCCGTCCTTAGGAAACTGCAAACCGTTTAAAAGCTTCGCCATCGTTGATTTTCCTGAACCATTATGTCCAACAATTGCCAGCCACTCGCCTTCATTTATATCAAACGAAACATTTTTAAGCGCAAAATCTTCTTGGGAATCGTATTGAAAAGAAACATTTTCTAATTTTACGATTGGTGTTTTCAATGATTTAACCCCTCTCACCTATGCTGAACTTTCTCTGCTATGCTCATATTTTACCTTATAAATAGAAAAAAAGCCTGCACCTCTCCCCCTGGCAGATCAAAATAAATCTGCAGTCAAAAGGGAATTCCTTAAAAGAAATGGGAGGAGGTGCATGAGCTAGACGAGACGTAATCAGAGGTTTTACCAAAAATACTTATTGGCCTTCTGGAATAACATCACGCTCATCGTAACGCTCTTTTTGGCTTGGTTCTTTGAATATTCAATTACCGATACAGAAAAAGGGCAGAGAACAAGTTTGTTCTAAACTGTCCGCGCCCTTGTTGTCTGTAAAAAGATATTAAACTAACTCGATAATTACCATTGGAGCTGCATCGCCGCGGCGAGGTCCAAGTTTCATAATACGAGTGTATCCACCTTGGCGCTCTTGGTAACGAGGAGCGATATCAGTGAATAATTTTTGTAATGCACTTTCTCCGCTTTCCACGTTAGCAACTTCATTACGAACATAAGATGCAGCTTGACGGCGAGCGTGTAAGTCACCGCGTTTGCCTAGAGTGATCATTTTTTCAACAGTAACACGAATTTCTTTTGCACGAGTTTCTGTTGTTTGAATGCGCTCATTGATTAGTAAGTCTGTTGTTAAATCGCGAAGCATAGCTTTACGCTGTGCACTTGTGCGTCCTAACTTTCTGTATGCCATGAAGGGTTCCCTCCTTTGTTGAAGTCATAAATCGCCTTTCTCAAGCTTTCAAGAATGGGCAAGGTTAATCAGTGATTAACGCCTCAGTCATCCTTACGTAAGCCTAATCCAAGCTCTTCTAATTTAGCCTTCACTTCTTCAAGTGATTTACGGCCTAAGTTACGAACTTTCATCATATCTTCTTCAGTCTTGTTTGCCAATTCCTGAACAGTATTGATTCCAGCGCGTTTTAAACAGTTATAAGAACGAACAGAAAGATCAAGTTCTTCAATAGTCATTTCCAAAACTTTTTCTTTTTGGTCTTCTTCTTTTTCAATCATGATTTCCGCATTTTGAGCTTCATCAGTTAAACCAACGAAAATATTCAAATGCTCAGTCAAAATCTTAGATCCGAGAGCGATCGCTTCTTTCGGACCAGTGCTTCCATCAGTCCAGACGTCCAGCGTCAGCTTATCGTAATTTGTCATTTGACCTACACGTGTATTTTCAATTTGATAAATAACACGGGAAACCGGTGTGTAAATCGAGTCGATTGGAATTACTCCAATTGGCTGATCCTCACGCTTGTTTTGGTCAGCAGGTGTGTAGCCGCGGCCACGCTTAGCGGTTAAACGCATACGAAGATGACCGTTTGATCCTAAAGTGGCAATATGAAGATCCGGATTTAAGATTTCAATGTCACTATCGTGCGTTATGTTCCCTGCCTTAACAACGCCTTCACCCTGAACATCAATTTCAAGCGTCTTCTCTTCGTCAGAGTAGATTTTCAAAGCCAACTTTTTAATGTTTAGTATGATGGATGTAACATCCTCTACGACGCCTTCAATTGTTGAGAACTCATGCAGTACCCCATCAATCTGGATCGATGTAACAGCGGCACCTGGGAGTGAAGATAATAGGATACGACGTAAGGAGTTACCCAAAGTGGTACCATATCCACGCTCAAGTGGCTCTACGACAAACTTTCCGTATTTGGCATCATCGCTGATCTCAACCGTTTCAATTTTTGGTTTTTCTATTTCGATCATCAAATATACCCTCCTTCAAAACGTCGAAACCTCGGCCAGGCATTTGTACTAACCGAAATTCCCCCATGTATACGTTCCCGTTTTGTGCACAACAACTGGAATAACTTCACTGTATAATGTTCAAAAATTAGTATCATATCCCATTATAGACATTGATACAAATTCTATACAGGAAAATTAAACACGGCGGCGTTTTGGTGGGCGGCATCCATTATGTGGAACCGGTGTTACGTCTTTAATTGCAGTTACTTCTAGTCCTGCTGCTTGAAGAGCACGGATTGCTGCTTCACGGCCAGCGCCAGGTCCTTTAACTGTAACTTCCAACGTTCTTAAGCCATGTTCCATAGAAGTTTTAGCCGCAGTTTCAGCTGCCATTTGCGCTGCAAACGGAGTTGACTTACGTGAACCTCTGAATCCAAGTGCACCAGCACTTGACCAAGAAATAGCATTACCATGAACGTCAGTAATCGTGACGATTGTATTATTAAATGTTGAACGAATGTGTGCAATACCTGCTTCGATATTCTTTTTCACACGTTTTTTGCGTGTATTAGTTTTACGTGCCATTTAAAAGAGTACCTCCTTTACCGATTATTTCTTCTTGTTCGCAACAGTCTTACGAGGACCTTTACGAGTACGAGCATTGTTTTTCGTGTTTTGTCCGCGAACCGGTAATCCACGACGATGACGCAATCCACGATAGCAGCCAATTTCCATTAAACGTTTAATGTTAAGGGAAATTTCGCGTCGCAAGTCACCTTCAACTTTTAATTTGTCGATGCTTTCACGGATTTTATTTAACTCGTCTTCAGTTAAATCACGCACACGTGTATCTTCAGAAACACCAGCTTCTGCAAGAATTTTTTGTGCAGTGTTCTTGCCAATACCATAAATGTAAGTCAAAGAGATAACTACACGTTTTTCACGTGGAATATCTACACCAGCAATACGTGCCATAAATGAGCGCACCTCCTTCAATATTAGCCTTGTTTTTGTTTATGTTTAGGGTTTTCACAGATAACCATGACTTTTCCGCGTCTACGGATAACTTTACATTTCTCGCAGATCGGCTTAACAGATGGTCTTACTTTCATTATCCTAACCTCCTTAGTAGTACGGAGTGCGATGAATCTATTTAAAGCGGTATGTTATTCTTCCGCGCGTTAAATCATATGGAGAAAGCTCAACAGTGACTTTGTCACCTGGAAGGATACGAATGAAGTGCATTCTTATTTTTCCGGAAACGTGAGCTAAAACAGTATGACCATTTTCTAATTCTACCTTAAACATTGCGTTCGGCAAAGTTTCAGTTACTTTACCTTCGATTTCAATTACATCATCTTTCGCCATCGAACTCGTCTCCCTTCTCTTTTTCAGATAGGCGTTCATTCAAAAACTTCGTTAGTGCAAAACGAAGTTTTCCGTTCGTTACACGACCTGTATCGATAATACTGTTTTGAACTTCAGGAGATACTTGATCAAATAAACGGAGGTGTTGAATGTTTTTTTTCTTGGGGCAATCAAACTTTCGTTTATCACCGTCTGCAAGAAATACAAACCTTTCATCAGCCAACCTTACTATTATAGCACATTGACCAGCATCCCGTCCTCTGGAAATAACAACAAATTGTCCTATCCTTGGACCTGAATCGGAATCGATCATGGAAACCACCTATTTTCAAGCTTTTGTTAAAATTTCAAAGCCTGTTTCGGTAATTGCGATCGTATGCTCAAAATGGGCACATACCTTTCCGTCGACTGTCACAACCGTCCAGTCGTCAGCCAACGTTTTCACATAACGAGTTCCTGCATTCACCATTGGTTCGATTGCCAGTACCATTCCAGGCTTAAGCTGTGGACCTTTATTGGGTGGACCGTAGTGAGGAATTTGAGGCTCCTCATGCAAGTCTTGCCCTATACCATGCCCAACATACTCGCGTACAACAGAAAATCCATTTGCCTCCACGTAGCTTTGAATCTTATGGGAGATATTTGAGAGACGCTCGCCTGGTTTTGCTTCATTCAGGCCTTGAAAAAGTGATTCTTCCGTCACATCCAAAAGACGCTGAGTTTCTACATCAATCTTCCCAACTGCATAAGTCCACGCGGAATCACCATGGTAGCCTTTATATTTTGCACCGATATCAATACTAATAATATCGCCCTCATTGAGGACACGGTCACCAGGTATACCATGAACAAGTTCATTGTTCACTGAGGCACAGATACTGCCGCGAAAACCATTATACCCTTTAAACGAAGGAATTGCATCATGTTTAGAAATGAATTCTTCTGCAATCCGATCAAGTTCCTTTGTCGTTACCCCTGGAGTAATATGTTTCTTTAACTCCTGATGGGTAAGGGCTACAATACGTCCGGCTTCACGCATAATCTCAATTTCTCGTGGGGTTTTGCAAATGATCATTAACGCAAGCCCCCAAGCAATTGTTCGATATCAGCGAGGACTTTATGAATATCCTGTTGACCATCGATATTGCGTAAGTAGCCTTTTGTTTCATAAAAGTTTAATAACGGCTGTGATTGTTGAATGTTTACGTCCAATCGATTTTGAACCGTTTCAGCATTGTCATCCGCTCTTTGGTATAACTCCCCACCACAGCGGTCACAAACACCTTCCACTTTAGGAGCATTAAATACGAGATGGTAAGTAGCTCCGCAAGATTTACAAATGCGGCGGCCAGTTAACCTTTCCATCAAAATATCCTGATCCACGTCGATATTGATGACATAGTCGATTTTTTTATTTAAATCATTCAGCATACTTTCTAATGCTTCTGCTTGAGGAACAGTTCTAGGAAAGCCATCGAGCAAAAAGCCATTCTGGCAATCTTCCTTGCTTAGACGTTCACGCACAATACCAATCGTTACTTCATCCGGAACAAGTTCTCCCTTGTCCATGAATGATTTTGCTTTTAAACCTAGTTCCGTTTCATCTTTCATAGCTGCACGGAACATATCACCAGTAGAGATATGAGGGATGCCGTATTTATCGATAATTTTATCGGCTTGTGTACCTTTACCGGCACCCGGAAGCCCCATTAAAACTAGATTCACATGAGTTCCCCCTCAGGGTTAAAAATTGGTTTTAGGGGACAGATCCCCCAAAACCGTTTATTTGATGAAACCTTTGTAATGGCGTTTCACTAATTGAGCTTCCAATTGCTTCATTGTGTCAAGGGCAACACCCACGACAATCAACAAACTTGTTCCGCCTATTTGAGCTGTTGGCGGCAGGTTAGCAATTTTAATGAAGATAACTGGAAGAACTGCGATGGCAGCCAAGAATAAAGATCCCACAAATGTTAAGCGGTACAATACTCGCGTCAAGTATTCCTGAGTGCTTTTGCCAGGACGGATACCCGGAATATAACCGCTCTGCTTTTGCAAGTTTTCAGCAGCCTGTTCAGGATTCACCTGGATAAAAGCATAAAAATATGAGAACGCGATAATAAGTGCCGCATATAAAACCATCCCTATCGGATGGGTATAATCAAAGATGTTTTGAATCCAAAGCGTCACATTGTTTTGTGGAAAAAACGTTGCGATCGTTTTAGGAGTAACAATAAACGAAACAGCGAAAATTACAGGAATTACACCAGCAGCGTTTACTTTCAACGGCATATGGGTAGATTGTCCTCCAACAGGATTACGTCCTGCAACAACACGTTTTGCGTATTGAATCGGAATTTTACGATTTGCCTGTTGGATAAAAATAACACCAACAACAATCGCAACAACAGCAAGAAATATTAATAGAACTGTTAAGATACGCAAGAATAATGCATCACCCGCATTTTCAAATTGCTGTACATAAATCTGATTTACCACGTTTGGTATACCAGCAACGATACCTGCAAAAATGATAATGGAGATTCCGTTTCCAACACCTTTAGAGGTGATTTGTTCACCGAGCCACATCAAGAACGACGTGCCTGCAGTTAAAACAGTTGCAATTAGTAAGTACGTACTAATTCCTGCATGTTCAATTAGTTGGCCACCAGCCAGATTATTAAACCCGTATGACATGCCGAAAGCCTGGATAAATCCAAGCACAACAGTAAAGTAGCGGGTAAACTGAGCTAGCTTGCGGCGTCCTGCATCCCCTTGCTTTGACCATTCCGTAAATTTAGGCACAACATCCATTTGCAACAATTGAATGATGATGGATGCTGTAATGTACGGCATAATGCCCATTGCAAAAATAGAGAATTTCTTAAGAGCGCCACCGCCAAATGTATTCAAAACACCGAATACGCTGAGTTTGTCTTGAGCACCCAGAATATCGGCATTTACATTCGGTACCGGAATAAAAGTACCTAGACGAAAGACCACTAACATCATTAATGTGAAAAGGATCTTACTTCTTATATCACCGACGCGCATAAAATTGGAGATTGTCCGGAACATTAGATCACCTCAGTATTTCCGCCAGCAGCTTCGATAGCTTCTTTGGCAGCAGAGGAGAATTTTTGAGCTTTAACAGTCAATTTTTTCTCTAAGTTTCCTTTTGCAAGAATTTTGATTCCTGCTCTTTCGTTGCTAACAACGCCTGATTCGATAAGAAGTTCTGGAGTAACTTCTGTACCATCTTCAAAACGGTTTAATGTATCAAGGTTAACAATCGCATATTCTTTGCGGTTGATGTTTGTAAATCCGCGCTTTGGAAGTCGACGGAATAAAGGTGTTTGACCACCCTCAAATCCAAGACGAACACCGCCGCCGGAACGGGCATTTTGTCCTTTATGACCTTTACCGGCTGTTTTGCCTTGGCCAGAACCGATACCACGTCCTAAACGTTTACGTTCTTTACGAGCACCTTCTGCAGGTTTTAACTCATGAAGTTTCATTTGGGCACCTCCTTATGAAAGAGAAGAATCAAATTATTGTTCTTTAACCGTTACAAGATGAGCAACTTTGTTGATCATGCCGCGAGTAGCAGCATTATCTTGTTGTTCAACTGTTTGGTTTACTTTGCGTAAGCCTAAGGCTTTAACTGTTTCGCGTTGGTCTTGAGGACGACCAATCACGCTGCGAGTGAGGGTAATTTCAAGTTTGTTTGCCATTAGATTTCCCCCCCTTATCCTAACAGTTCTTCTACTGATTTACCGCGTAATTTTGCTACGTCTTCAGCACGTTTTAATTGAGTGATACCAGCAATCGTTGCGCGAACCATGTTAATTGGTGTGTTTGTTCCTAATGATTTAGACAGGATGTCGGAAACACCTGCTAATTCTAGAACAGCACGAACCGGTCCACCTGCGATAACTCCTGTACCTTCAGAAGCAGGCTTAAGAAGGATTTCTCCTGCACCAAAACGTCCGATTACCAAGTGAGGAATTGTAGTTCCTACCATCGGCACTTCAACGAGGTTTTTCTTAGCATCTTCGATTGCTTTACGGATCGCATCTGGTACTTCTTGAGCTTTACCAGTACCGAAACCGACATGACCGTTTTTATCGCCAACGACTACAAGAGCCGTGAAACGAAAACGACGTCCACCTTTAACAACTTTAGCTACACGGTTAACGGTAACTACGCGTTCTTCAAGTTCGAGTTTGTTTGGATCAATACGACGCATCTTTTTGTGTCCCTCCTGTCTTTTAAAATTGTAAGCCGTTCGCACGAGCTGCATCAGCCAATGCTTTGATGCGGCCATGGTAAAGGTATCCTCCACGGTCAAAAACAATGGATGAAACGCCTTTTTCTACCGCACGTTTAGCGATTAATTCTCCAACCTTTTGCGCAGCTTCAAGGTTTTTTGAAGATTCAAGAGTTAATTCTTTATCTTGAGTAGAAGCACTAGCTAAAGTGACTCCATTCATGTCATCGATTAATTGAGCATAAATGTGTTGGTTTGAACGAAACACATTTAGACGTGGACGAGCTGAAGTTCCGCTAAGTTTCGCACGAACGCGAGCATGTCTCTTCTTGCGAGTAGCGTTTTTATCAAGCTTCGTAATCATTTACGTCACTCCTTTCGTTTACCTATGCGGCATTACTTACCAGTTTTACCTTCTTTGCGACGCACGAATTCGCCTTCGTAACGAATACCTTTACCTTTGTAAGGCTCAGGAGGACGTACTCCGCGAATGTAGGCAGCCAAAGCGCCAACGCGCTCTTTGTCAGTACCTTTAATAACGATTTTAGTATTAACAGGTACTTCTACTTCGATCCCTTGTTCAGGTTCGATTTCAACCGGGTGAGAGTAACCTACGTTTAGAACAAGCTTAGTACCTTGCTTTTGAGCACGGTAACCAACCCCGATTAGTTCTAAACCTCTTTCAAAACCTTTGGAAACACCTTCAACCATATTAGCAAGAACCGCACGTGTTGTACCGTGCAATGCGCGGTGTTCTTTCGCTTCAGATGGACGAGCAATGTTTACAACGTTTTCTTCGATCTTGATTTCCATATCCGGATTAAAAGTACGAGTAAGTTCGCCTTTAGGTCCTTTAACAGTAACAGTATTATTATCTAAAGTAATCGTTACTCCAGTTGGAATTTCGATTGGTTTTTTTCCTACGCGAGACATTTAGTGCACCTCCATTCATTCAGAAACTCTATTACCAAACGTAACCGAGGACTTCTCCACCGATTTGTTTTGCACGAGCTTCTTTGTCAGTTATAACACCTTGTGAAGTTGATACTAGTGCGATACCAAGACCATTCAGTACGCGAGGTACGTCAGTAGATTTAGCGTAAACACGAAGACCAGGCTTGCTGATGCGTTTAAGACCAGTGATAACACGTTCGTTATTTGCACCGTATTTTAAGAAGATACGGATGATACCTTGTTTGTTGTCTTCGATATATTCAACATCACGAACGAAACCTTCACGCTTTAAAATCTCAGCGATTTCTTTTTTCATGTTAGAAGCAGGCACTTCTAACTTTTCGTGACGAACCATGTTCGCATTTCGAATGCGAGTGAGCATATCCGCAATTGGATCTGTCATGACCATTATTTTTACCTCCTTCCCAAACTTGGGTTTTACCAGCTAGCTTTTTTCACACCAGGAAGTTGTCCCTTGTGTGCTAATTCACGGAAACAAATACGGCAAAGCTTAAATTTACGGTATACAGAGTGTGGACGTCCGCAGCGTTCGCAGCGTGTGTACTCCTGGACCGCGAACTTAGGCGTGCGTTTTTGTTTCGCAATCATTGACTTTTTAGCCACGTTTTCGCCTCCATTCTATTTAGCGATTACTTTTGGAAAGGCATACCGATTTGAGTTAAAAGCTCACGAGCTTCCTCATCAGTATTAGCAGTAGTAACAATAACGATATCCATTCCGCGAACTTTGTTTACTTTATCGTAATCAATTTCAGGGAAGATTAATTGTTCTTTAACACCAAGAGTGTAGTTACCGCGTCCGTCAAATGCTTTTTTGGAAACACCACGGAAGTCACGTACACGTGGAAGTGATACAGAAACTAATTTATCTAGGAATTCGTACATGCGAGTACCACGAAGGGTTACTTTTGCACCGATTGGCATTCCTTCACGAAGACGGAAACCAGCGATCGATTTTTTCGCGCGTGTAACGACAGGTTTTTGTCCTGTAATTGTCGCAAGTTCTTCGACAGCATTGTCAAGTGCTTTTGCATTTGCAACAGCATCACCAACACCCATGTTAAGAACGATTTTCTCGATCTTAGGTACTTGCATTACTGATTCATAGTTGAACTTGCTCACAAGAGCAGGAGAAATTTCTTTTAAGAATTTTTCTTTGAGGCGGTTCATCATGTTACCTCCCTTCTGTTATGAACTTATTTATCTAAAACTTCACCGGATTTTGCAACGCGTACTTTCTTGCCATCAACCGTCTTTGAACCTACACGAGTCGGCTTTCCAGACTTTGGATCGATAGGCATAACGTTTGATACATGAACAGGTGCCTCTTGGCTATTAATGCCGCCCTGCGGATTCGCTTGAGAAGGCTTAGAGTGTTTTTTCACGATGTTTACGCCTTCTACTAGTACACGGCTTTGTTTAGGATAAGCAGCCAGGATCGTTCCTGTTTTGCCTTTATCCTTACCAGAGATGACCATTACTTTGTCACCTTTTTTAACATGCATCTGTGTGCACCTCCTTAAAGGCCATTGAATTTAAATTATAATACTTCTGGAGCTAAAGAAACGATTTTCATAAAGTTGTTTTCGCGAAGTTCACGAGCAACTGGTCCGAAGATACGTGTTCCGCGTGGGCTCTTATCGTCCTTAATAATTACACATGCGTTTTCATCGAAACGAATGTAAGAACCATCAGTACGGCGAGCTCCGCTCTTTGTACGAACAATAACCGCTTTAACGACGTCACCTTTTTTAACAACGCCACCTGGTGTTGCTTGTTTCACTGTACAAACAATAATATCACCAATTCCAGCAAACTTGCGTCCGGAACCACCTAGAACTTTGATTGTAAGTACTTCACGAGCACCAGAGTTGTCAGCAACTTTTAAACGTGATTCTTGTTGAATCATGCGTGTAACCTCCCTTCGGAATGAAGCTTAATCCGA
>JAUZPT010000080.1 GCA_030705745.1 Bacillota bacterium
AGTTGTACAGCATACAAGCATACAACTAAAGATGTAGATAAGTTACCTCTTCGGTTGGTATAGCACCAAAATGCCTACTGATAAAATAGAGGTGAGGTGATGGAGATGAAAATTATAAGAGTTATTTTGGAAACGACAATGCTTAAAGAAATGAAATTTTTTTATCATGACACGTTGGAGTTGCCATTAATTCGAGATACGGAAAATTTTTTCACCGTGCAGGCTGGTAAAACTCTGCTTACATTCACTTCAGTAGCGGGTGAAAAGCGTTACTACCATATTGCACTACGAACTAATCTAAATAATTTTGACTACTTTTTCATGAAGCTGGAATCAATTTTATTACCTGATGAAGAAGGAAGAACGAGCCTTTATTGGAATGGGAGACAGGTTTACTTTCATGATCCTGAAGGAAACGTGATCGAGATTTTGGAGCGGAAATCGATTTATGGGAACGAGAAATCCAAATGGCATGATATCTGTGAAGTCGGAATGCCAGTTTCGGATGTTGAAGATTTCAACAGATGGTTATCAAGGATTCCCAATGAAAATTCATCTGAATCTGATACCTTCCGTTTTTACGGAGAACGAGATTTTGGCAATTTTGTATTAGTGAAGGAGGGACGTCCATGGTTTCCTACTGACCGAAGCGCGTCCATTCATCCTTTAACAATCGAGGTTGAGGGTTCGGAATATGCCGTTATGAAGCATCCCGTGCTTCCTTATACGATTACAATGAAAAAACGTTGAGGGCATTCGGTTCCGGCTGTTCAAATGCGGATTGCGCGTCCAACCGATCGATTGGAATTTTGAAATATTCCGAAACAAGAGGATTCAGTAGGCGCCTAGTTATAGCACGGCGGCATTTTTGCTACCGTGTTTTTTTTATTTTTAATTTCTTTGTCGTATGAAGCACCTTTTATATTAATCGTTAAATACTTTACAAAATTCCGTTTATTGTTTTACAAAATTTCATAATAAATAGTGAGATTCTTTTGTTTATTCGTATTCCACTAGTTAAGGACGAATTTAGAGGAATTGGTAAAAAATAATTTTACGTTTGTTCAAAAAACGTTTAACAAATGTTCGTTATTTCTGCTATAGTTAAGTTGTAATAAATAAAGAAAGCGTTTACGGGTGCATTGGCACTACTTAAAAACATATTGGCCATCCGCTGTCATTGTCAGCATGGTTTTTTAAATCATAAGGAACAAGTAAGTGATCTTCTTGCATAAAAAAGGAGAAGCTAATTGTTCTTATTTAGGAGGGGAATGTTGTGAGAAAAGGATTTTCACAACAAGTACTATGAGTTTCGTTGGTTTATTTCTTTCAGGTGCAGTCTTATTTCTAAACAGTTTTATGTTGTTAGGAAAGGCAGAAGCAAAGAGCGTCGGTATTTTTAATATTTTCGTAGGAACCATTCAAATCGTGATTCCATTTTATTTGCTTTTCCACTCTAGCCAAAGTAACTGGGAGCACTATCAGATTGCAGCCATATTCTTATTTGGTTTAACGTATTTATATGTAGGGGCTACGTTATTGAAGAATTTAGAGGGTAATGGCCTGGGGTGGTTTTGTTTATGGGTTGCTATTGTAGCTGCCGTGTATACCATTACCGCCATTCTTCATTTTCATGATGCTGTCAGTGCATTGACATGGGGAATGTGGGCGTTTTTATGGTTGCTATTCTTCTTAGCAAATACACTGAAAATGAAAATAGAGAATTATATTGGGTTCGTTGCATTTGTCCAGTCTTGGGTAACGTTAACCATACCTGCATTGCTCTATTTTTTAGGAGTATGGAATTCTCCTGTTGTTAAACAAGTTTGGACTAGCGTTTTAATTCTATCTATTCTTTCGTTTGTTGTTGGTCTCTTTAGGGAATTTTCATTAAAAAGAAAGCATAGTGGTAAAGAACTAAATGCGATTTAGCTTCTATCAATCGTGACTTTAAAACACGTTCAAGCACAAGCGTAAAAAGGCTGCCGAAAATTTCGGCAGCCTTTTTACGTATATATACCTCGATGGCTGGCCCGCTATAAACTATATTCGTGCCATTTATTTAAAAACATTTGATTATTTTCCGATAAAATCCTGTGTCCAGTAGTTGCCTTGAGCAACGTAGCCAACGCCAATATGAGTGAAGTTCGGGTCTAGAATGTTTTTGCGGTGGCCTTCACTATTCATCCACGCTGTTACGACTTCTTGGGGAGTTCTTTGGCCCATGGCGATATTTTCCCCAGCATAATGAAATGAAATTCCATATTTTTTCATCATATCAAATGGGGAATGGTATGTTGGGCTTGTATGACTGAAATAATTATTCGCGGACATATCACGTGATTTTTCATGAGCCATTTTGCTCAAGGGTACATCTACTTTTAGGGCTACTAAACCATGCTTGGCGCGTTCTTTATTGGTCAGGTTTAATACTTGCTGTTCAAAAGCGCTTAACGTACTTGCTGTGTGTGCCGTTGGTATTTTTTTCGTTGTTACCGGCTTCCCCTTTGCAGGCATTGTTACTGGAAGGTGGGATGGATGTTTCGTCGGTACCGCATGATTGGTTTGAGCCTTGATCGGCTGCTTTAAGGTAATCAGTTTATAGTGCTTTTCCAATCCCATTCGCTGCAAGTAGTCTTCTATGACTTTAGTAAACTCATTACTATTTATATTTGGACTCTGATATACATAAACCCGTTCTGGTGCAGACGGGGTAAGAGACGCCGCTTCTGTTTTATTTGGTATTTGCCCGGACATCAATAATGCTGACACCGCCGCAACGGTTAGAATTGCTTTTTTCTTGTTAATCATCGTTGTTTTCCTCCTGTTATGAAAAATAGCTGTTCATAAGCACATTAATCGTAACATATGTTTTTTGACATATTTAAGGAAGGAAATGTAAATTTGTATGATTTCCTACTATTATTCATTCCAAACAAAGCTGCTGAATGCGGAATTTTACTAGTTCTAGAGAGCCTAAAAAGAAAAAGTTCACAGAATTTTATTTCTAGAAAAGTCAATAATTTACCATATTTTGTAGTGTAAAAAGGGGTTGACAGTCTTAAATAGATTCGCGTTTTATTACATATATTTCAAAAGTGTTATGGGATCAGTCGGGGTTTCACGATTCTTAACAGCGATTGAAGTAATGTTGGCTGTAGCGGGGAGATTTGGAAAGAGTTTTTTTGGGTGGTTTAACATTAGAATTAGCACTTGCTAAATAAAAGGATGCCTCAAAGGCAAAGGGTCAGACCTTTTGCCTTTGAGGCATCCTCAGGGTAGTGAGTGCAAGAACAAGAAGAACAATGGACAGGTAATCCATTTAGAACCTCCTAAGTTTGCTACATGGTTATTAAGTATTTACAGAATGCTCTGGATGATTCCGCCTTCAACTCTTTGGGCTGCCCCATTGATAGCTGATGCTTTATCTGAAGCAAGGAATACAATCGTATCTGCTACTTCTTCAACAGTTGCATAGCGTTGAATTAGAGACGTAGGTTGATCATTTTTAAAGTAATCTGAAATATAGGAGTCTAATTCTTGGCCATTCTCTTTCGCAAGGTCTGTGATGAATGTCCCGAAGCCTTCTGTCCAAGTTGGTCCAGGAAGGACAGAGTTTACAGTAACGTTTGTGCCTTTAGCCACTTCTGCTAATCCTCTAGATAATGTAATTAGAGCTGTTTTAGATACGCCGTAAGGGACAAGCTCAGGATATGGTTTAATTCCAGCTTCACTTGCAATATTAATAATTCTTCCCTGATTGCGTTTCATCATTTTAGGGAGAAACGCACGTGATAATCGAACAGCACTCATCACATTGATTTGATAGTACTCTAACCACTCTTCATCAGTAACATCTACGAAGGGTTTTACGGTGAAGACACCTGTATTATTTACTAATACATCTAATTCTCCAATTTCGTTTGTTTTACTAATAAGTTGATCAGCTTCTTCTTTTTTAGAAACATCCGCTCTTATTCCAAATACAGTTCCTAATGCAGAAAGTTCTTTAACAGTTGCATTTACATTTTCATCTGAGCGTCCGTTAATAATAATTTTAGCACCTTCATTTAAAAAACTTACGGCTGTTGCTTTACCAATTCCAGAAGTAGATCCTGTTATAAGTACTAACTTATCTTTTAAATTTAATTCCAATTAAAACATCTCGCTTTCAAGGTATTTAAAATTAATATAGAATGTATTAATATCATTTGTAGCTCCAATAGCTTACTTATTGTGCGCTCAAACACAGTATGAAATACAACTGCAATTATGAAAAGTACGTACTTTTTAGTGATATTAATACTTTTCGGTGATATAGTTACCAGTTGGTTAGATAGGCACTTATTGGTGAGTAATGAATAAATAAGGGTTCTAGAAAGAAAAGATATTACTGGAGGGAGAAAATGAAAAAATATAATATACCTGTAGAAGCAGCATTGGAAGTTATTGGAGGTAAGTGGAAGGTCGTTATTATGTGCCATCTTATTTTGGGAACAAGACGTCCGAGTGAATTAAAAAAACTTATGCTAGGTATCTCTCAAAAAATGCTATCACAACAATTAAAAGAATTGGAAGAAGATAATCTAATCCAGCGTAAAGTCTACAATCAAGTACCACCTAAAGTAGAATACTCATTAACAGATTACGGCTGGACACTCAAGCATATTCTCGACTCTCTATGTGCTTGGGGAGAAACACATATAGAATTGAACTATGAGAATAAATATGATGTGTTGGAAGAAAGCATTTTGAATAAGTAGAAAAAACAAGTAGTAAGGATCAACTTACCACAATTTGGTTTGCATTTTACCGTTTTATCACTAAATAAGAAAGCGCGGATTTCGCGCTTTCTTATTTATTTATACAAATATTCTCGTGTCCACGGAATTGAGTCATTTATTCCTTTTGTAAAGATAAATTGAGATAAGTCAATGTTTCCTGTTTCGAATGAAGCAGCACAGGCGTTTAGGTATAATCTCCACATCCGGATAAAACGTTCGTCTTTAGTTTTTCTCACTTCTTCCAGTACATTTTCGAAGTTTTCAGCCCATTTTTCCAGCGTTTTTGCATAATGTCTCCTAAGGCTTTCAAGATCAACTAAATGAAACTGTTCGTCCGCAATGTGATTGACAAGCTCTTTTGTAGAAGGAATATATCCTCCTGGGAAAATATACTTATCGATCCAAGCATCTGTACCGCCGTCACGAGGAGATGTGATGGTGTGTAGAACAGACAATCCACCATGATTGAGTAATTCATTTACTTTTCGAAAGTATTCATGCAGGTGATCTTTACCGACATGCTCAAGCATACCCACACTAACAATCCGGTCAAATGACTTTTTTTTCAGTTCGCGATAGTCGATTAATTGAACTTCAACAGAATCAGCCAGATTTTCAGTACTTATCCGTTCTTTCACCCGTTCATATTGTTCCTCTGATAATGTGATTCCTGTCGCTTTGACTCCATACTTCTTGGCCGCTGTTATCACTAATTCACCCCAGCCACAACCAATATCCAATAAGGTTTGCCCTTCCTTAAGATTCAGCTTTTTTAAAATATGAGCTACCTTATTTTGTTGAGCTGTTTTAAGGGAATCCTCTGGTGTTTTGAAATAACCGCAGGAATATGTCATCGTTTCATCTAGCCACAGCTTGTAAAAATCATTACCGATATCATAGTGAAAAGCTACGTTTTCTTTGCTTTGTTTGGACGTATTCGAGATTTTTTTCAATAAATAGGCATAAATCTTACTATTTGAAAGGAAGCTTTCCTGGTTTTTGTACATCGAGGCAATCAGTTTTTTTAAATCACCTTCTACCTCAATCACTCCATCCATATACGCTTCACCAAAAGCGATTGATGGATTTTGAAGCAGTTCGCTTTTTGAGACGACATCATGGAAGATCAACTTGAAATTTGGTTCGCTATCCCCATACTTTACTTTTTCTCCATCCCAGAAGGTTATCTCGATAGGATCAGAAAAAGTATTCTTCAACATATTTTTATAAAATAGTTTATCAATCACTTTTTACACCTCGGTGAAGTTATTTAATCTCCTATTACAATTATCTTATTAAACCAATTGGTAAAATGGGTTTAATGAATAAAAAATTTTATTCAATCCTAAAGGTAACGTTCTAATTTAGCGGAACGTCCGCTTTATTCTAGTATTATTTTTTACTGAAAAAGAACATTTTACAAAGTTTAGTTGCAACTAACTCATGTAAAGTTTACTCCTGAATAATAAAGAAAAACAAATAATTAGTCCTAAGAAGGGAAAAAATGGTTGGGAAGATACTAAAAAACAATGCTATGCATAGTAGGGTAAAAACATTAAGGATATACCACCCTTATGTGACCCATTAGATGAAAATAAGAAAAAATATTACATTACAAAGAGGGCTGTCCAAAAAGAAAAGGATCAGACCCCTCAGGCACAAAATATAGATAAGTTCAAATGAACCAGTTCTATCTATCGTGCCTAAACGAGGGAATCAGCCCCGCTCTTTATGCTTGTTATTGATCTATGCCTTCCACGTTTAAGTTCCCTGTTAATTTAAAGGCCATATACGCTAGTTTACTTTCACTAGCTGGGTATTGATTAAATTTCAATAATGATAGGGAGTATCATTGGCTTTTTCCTCGTTTGTGCAAATAAATATTGTCCAACCGATTTTTTTAGGTTTTGTTTTATTACATTCCACTGGCGGACATCGTCTTCTTGCAGATCATTAACCGTTTTTTTCACAAGACGGTTGATCTCGTTTAAAAGATTTTCTGCATCCTTCACATACACAAATCCTCGTGTGATAGTGTCTGGTCCTTGAATAATCCTTTTGTCATATTTGCTTAATGTTAGGACGATGACAACCATCCCATCCTCAGAAAGCTGCTTGCGGTCACGTAATACAATTTCTCTGACATCCGCTGCACCCATCCGGTCAACGTACGTATCGCCTGCCGGAATAGTTCGAGTTTGGCGGGCAACCGAGTTCTGAACATCGACCACCTCACCGTTTTTAATGATAAAGGTGTTCCCTTTTTCCACGCCAACGGATTCGGCTAACAACTGATGATGGTGCAACATTCGATATTCACCGTGAATCGGAATAAAATATGTGGGCTTCATTAACGTAAGCATGAGCTTTAAGTCTTCCTGATAACCATGTCCGGAAACATGCATTCCCGTTGTGCTTCCTGATCCATAAATGACGTTGGCACCTAGGCGAAATAAGTTGTCGATGATACGGGAAACATCCTTTTCATTCCCTGGAATTGGCGATGCTGCTAAAATGACTGTGTCTCCAGGGTGAATTGTTACATCACGATAGTTTCCGCTAGCAAGTCGGGCAAGGGCAGCCATGGGCTCTCCCTGGCTGCCTGTACATAGAATTGCAACCTTTTCCGAAGCAAAATTATCGACTTCTCGTCCATCAATAAGCATTCCATCAGGAATCGTTACATAGCCGCGTTCCATTGCAACCTCGACCACATTGACCATACTTCGCCCAAGCAAGGCAAGCTTTCGATTTGTTTTTATGGCAGCATCAACAACCTGCTGAACTCGATTCACATTGGAAGCAAAGGTAGAGATGAAGATTTTTCCTTCAGCTTTTACAAAGGCTTCGTACATGTGGCCTCCTACCATTCTCTCCGAGGGCGAAAGGCCTGTACGTTCTGCGTTGGTACTTTCAGATAGTAAAACTAGGACCCCTTGCTTGCCGATTTCAGCCATTTTATGAATATCGGAATATTGGTCATTTGCAGGTGTTAAATCAAATTTAAAGTCGCCTGTATGAACAACATTTCCTTCAGGTGTATGGAAGACAACGCCGAGGCAGTCAGGAATACTATGGCTTACTTTGAAAAAAGATACCTTGATTTGGCCAAACTCAAGATTTGAATCCGAGTCGATTGTAACCAGCTTTGTATTCCTTGTAAGTCTGTGCTCTTCTAATTTTAGTTCGATTAACCCTAGCGTAAAGCGAGTAGCATAAATAGGAACATTTAATTTTTTTAAAAAGTAAGGGATGCCACCGGTGTGATCTTCATGCCCATGTGTCACAAGTAAAGCTCGAATTTTGTCCTTATTTTCTTCTAAGTATGTAACATCAGGGATAATCAAATCGATTCCTAACAAACTTTCATCTGGAAACTTGCCCCCACAGTCGATGATCAAAATATCGTTTTCATATTGGACCACATACATGTTTTTCCCTATTTCATTAATTCCGCCTAAGGCAAAAATGGATAATGTATTTTCATTGGTTCTCAAATTATAAATCCTCCTATTTCCAGTTAGATAAGTTTAGTATTCCCTTTTTGATTTCCTTTAATTAGCTGGATTAGTGCTCTTTTGCAATTACAACAAAATGGAATCATAACCGAAGCAGCAAGAAGGGTACGGATTTCCGAGCAATTGCTAAAGTATTAAATGGAGGTAAATCTTAAACATTTGACAAATCATCAATTAATTTTTAAAATCAATTCATACCGACCGGCGGTATCTCACCTTACAACCATTCACACCTCACGCTATTACATCCTACTTACCTGGAGGTTTACCATGACGAAAAGCATTCAAAGAAACGCGAGCTTTGACACAATTCTAGAAGCAACCGAACAATTAATAAAAGAAAAAGGGTGCCGCCAAACCACGCTGCAGGACATTATTGAAAAGTCGGGTTTGTCAAAAGGCGCAATTTATCACTATGTATCCGGTAAAGATGAATTGTATGGGCTCATCCTTAAATCGAAAATGGAATTTATGAATACCGGCTTTGATGGTGCAGTGGCATCTGCTCCGGAAAAGGATGCGGTTCTTCCGATTCAATTTATTGCCAAGGGCATGGCGCAGCAAACGGAAGGGCAGGATGTAACAAGCAAAATCTTTACGTACTTGCTGAGCCAAATTGATAATCCTAAAATCGAAGCCATCCTGGGTGAATTATATGGGTTTTCGTTAGCCACGGCCAGAAGCTGGATCGAAAAAGGGCAAACGGCAGGAGCCATTCCTGCAGAAATAAATGCTGAAAAAATGGCATCACTTTTTATGGTATTTACTTATGGGCTAAGAGTTCAAAACCTTATTTCAAAAAATACAGAGCAACGGATACAAATAGAAGATATTTTCACATTATTATTTCGCTCACTCCAATAATTTGGGGTGATTTTTTTTAGAGGTACGAAGTATACGGGTCACACTGGGTGGTTTTGAACAGATATCTTTTTTTATTATTTCAAATAAAATATTGACGTACCGACTGGCGGTATGTATAATCAAAACTATAAACAAACCGTCGGTCGGTTTTAAAGATGAAAAATATAACCTAAAGAAGGAGTAAGGTGCATGAATATAAAAATAGCATCTATGAGTGAGCTGAAACCCATAAAGTTTTTATATGCAGCTGTTGCGAAGCACATGAAAGCAAACGGCATTAATCAATGGGGTACAATTTATCCAAATGGTTGGGTAATCAGTAAAGACCTGAAGGGTGGGAATCTTCACGCTATATTTAAGGAGAAAATGTGCACAGGTGCCGTTGTAGTGGATAGTAACCAGAGCACGAAATATAAGGATGTATCGTGGACGGAGAGAGAAGGAAAACCTGCGGTAATACACCGGTTGGCAGTTCATCCTGATTCGCAGGGAAAAGGGTTTGGAAAGCTGCTCCTTATGTATGCGGAGCAATTGGCGAAATCCCAAGGCTTCACAAGTATTCGGCTCGATGCGTATATGGCAAATCCAGCAGCCATCAAGATGTATGAACGGGCAAATTATTCTCCTGTTGGCCAAATTCATTTCCCTATGCGCGAGCATCCGTTTCAGTGCTTTGAAAAGATTTTATAAATTATTGTCTGAAAAAATCCAATAATATAGAATTTGAGTATATAATTACCAAAATATAGAGGGTGGGTATATTAGATGAATCAAATAGGAACTGTTTCCAGAAAAGAAATTTTTAAAGGGATTGTGATTACGCTTCTTATTAATGGAGCTCTGCCATTTGTTGTATACGAAGTGCTTCGTTCGCATATGTCGAGCATGGGTGC
>JAUZPT010000081.1 GCA_030705745.1 Bacillota bacterium
AAATTTTGCACCATTAATTTGATTATTTTTCTCATTTATTTAAATTCGATGATTATAAGAGGAATCGGTGATTTTTTATCGACTCAATTTTTAAAGGAAACACCCATGGAAGTGTCAATACTTTTACTGATCTGTATAGTTATCTATGGTTATCGACAAGGTATTACGAATATCGGCAGAAGCATTGAAGTATTTTTGCCAACCATGGTCATCCTTTATTTATTGGGAGTGGTGCTCGTTACGCCTAAATCTGATTTTACTAAGTTGCTCCCATTGCTTGAAAATGGGGTTAAACCCCTTCTCAATGGGGCATTTTCCATTTTTAATTTTCCATTCACCGAAATGGTAATTTTATTAATGATCATTCCTTTTGTCTCAGACCAAAAAAATTTGAAAAAGCCGCTCTTGCTTGGAACATTGTTGGGCGGAGCTGGCCTTTTTTTCCCAGTCTTTTTTGGCATCACTGTTTTCGGTCCTGATTTATTGGCGAACCAGGTTTATGCAACGTATACATTGGCGAAGAAATTGGAAATTCCACATGTTTTTGAAAGAATCGAAGTGATTTTGGCGATTATTTGGTTATTAACCATTTATTATAAGGTGCAAATTTGTTATTTTGTTTTGATAAGATGTGTCAAATTTCTTTTTTCTCTTGAAGATGAAAAGAAGATTTTGTTGCCCGTGGGCTGGACCCTTTTTGGATCGTCAATGGAGTTAGCCGATACAAACGTTTATTTTTTTACGTTCAATGCTGCTATTTGGCCATTATATGCGATGACCTTTGGCTTGGCCCTGCCTATATTGATCTATTTTGTCTCATCCTTTAAAGCAATGATAACCCAAAAAAGAGGAATGCAGCAAAATGACAAGAACTAATCTTGTTCAATATTTGCTACTATCCTCTTTTTATTTGGCTTTATTAAATAACCTTGTTGTTTTTCTTATGTATTTTCGATTTCACTTTCGATACTACCAGTACGATACCAGGTATGATGATGCTGACGGTAAAATCAAAAAACGGCCAAATATTCACTAGCTCATAGTTTAAATCAACAATGTTTTCGGCTACATTCAAACCTAATGGAATGGCCAAAAATGCCAGAGGAAAGATCAAATAGTTTGGTTCTTTCAGATTAAACAATTTCCCAGTTCCCTGGATAGTGAAATAATAATAAAAAACAGTTTTAAAAAACATAGTGAGTAGCCATAGAATGGCAACAATTATGTCAAGGCGTTGGAAAAACATTCCTATTTTTATTTTTTGACCAAGTTTTAAGGTAGGATATAAACTATTGGCTGCCTCATCCACTCCGAGGACGGTAATGCAATAACAAGTAGCGATCACCAACACAGCCCCACCAAGTAAAGAGGGAATCCAAATTTTCTTAAAAGTTATCTTTTCATCTTTCACAAGCGAAAAAAATATGATAATCGATACAATCTCCATATAGGCAAACGCGGAAAAGGGAATGGATCCTCGTAGGATCGATTTTGATCCATTCTCCCAGATAGGAAAGAATTCTTTTAGATTTATTTTATAGATAAGCATAAAAAAAAGGAATGACAATAAAAGCAGTACAACGGGGATGAAAATTTCAGAAGCCCTGGCAATTGAAACAACTCCGATTCGTACTGCAAGAGCAACGGTGAGAATAAACAATCCCATTATGATTTGCATGGGCGTCCTGATTAAAAAATGAGTGAGAAAAAATGCACCCAGTTCACGCATTAATAAAGCTACCGAAATATAACAATAAAATATATAAATGATTGAAATAGTGCCACCAAGCCATTTCCCCATTACGTTGCGGCAATTATCCAAAAAAGTCCGATTGGAATCGATCATGTATACACGGTAATATAAAAACATGATCATACTCCCGACTACAAGGCTAATTAATCCAGAAATCCACGCATCCTGCCTAGCTGAGAAAATTACACCGGATGGAAGCACAAGAATCGAATCTCCAAGAGTAAACATAAAAATCATAAGTGATAATTGCTTTAATGAAATACGACCCTTATCCAAAATCTTGCCCCCACAATTGTATCTATTTTTAGTATGGACAAAAAATAGTGGATTCTTTCTTCATTTCAAAACTTCTCCAATTGTTTCTTTTAAAATGGAGAAAAAAACAAAAAACAGGCTCTCCTTGGAGAGCCTGTTTTATAGGTTTGGTCAATTATGATTTGCGAACGTTAGTAGCTTGAGGTCCACGTTGACCTTGTTCTACTTCAAAAGTAACTTCTTGGCCTTCGTCTAATGACTTGAAGCCTTCGCTTTGAATAGCTGAGAAATGTACGAATACATCTTCTCCGCCTTCGCGTTCGATGAATCCAAAACCTTTTTCTGCGTTAAACCATTTTACTTTACCATGTTCCATTTTCTTTTCCTCCTACGTGTGCTGTGCACACATTGTGTCACTATCCTTGCTCTTTCCTTAAAGATGAAAGCTAAACACTTTTCAATCCTAGTTGAACAAAAATAATTCTTTTTAAATTTAGCATATTTCTTAATCGGATGCAAGAAATCCAGCCATCCATTTGTCCATTTTAATGGACAAATTCTTCGTTAATTGAAAGCAAGCAAGTGTTTCTTCTCAAAGTACTGTTCCAAATCGTTTTATTGCTAAATTTGCTCTTTCTAACCTTTTTCCTAGCGTGTTTCTTTTTCTATTTAGTTATGTTAAATTTGCCTGTTGATTTCCGCTTCAGGCACTCGCTTTCCGCGGGCAGTCCGGGAGCCTCCTCGGCGCATGACGCGCCTGGGGGTCTCCCTCGACCTGCTTTTCCCGCAGGAGTCTCGTGCCTTACGCTCCAATCAACATAGTAAGAAAACCAACAATTTACTTTAACAAAGCCTTCTCTTTAAAAATGTATGCTGATATTCCCCCTTTTTAAAATTCAGAAAATTGTTTACAATCTATTTAATAAGTTAATTAGGATAGGAGATTTTTATATGAATTCGATCAGGCAACAAAAACGCGAATGTACGGATAAAGTAAAAATCAATCAATTTTTGGACAATGCCAGGACTGGATTTTTAGGCTTGTCACAACACGAGGAACCATATGTCATCCCTTTAAATTTCATTTGGCATAATGGCCATATTTATTTCCATGGAGCGTCCGAAGGAAGAAAAGAAGCAATGATGTCCAATAATTCGAACGTTTGTTTTACTGTCAGCGAAGAGTATGGAACCATTACAGACCCAGTTCCGGCTAATATTGATACAGCATATATGTGCGTCCTTATTTCGGGAAAAGCTGAAAAAGTTTTGGATTTAGCGGAAAAAGTAAACGTAATGCAGGCCATGATTGACAAATATGTACCAGGTTATTTTAAACAGCCATTGTCAAAAACTCATGTAGATAAATATCGTTCCTCCCTCGGGAGCGAAACAACCGTTTATAAGGTCGTTCCAAGCTCTCTGTCTGCTAAAGAAAATCCATGGCAATTAGACAAAATGTTTTTCAAAGGTAAAGAAATTAAGGATGATTTGTAAAAAAGATGGAAACAATGCCATTCCCAAAAATAACTGTAATGTTCACATGACTCCAATCCCCCACTTGCTTAGCGGGGGATTTTCACATTTCTCTCAAATTCATGAGCATTTCATTGAAAATCAATGATTAAATAGTTGAAAAAAAAGAATCATCATGTAAAATAAACAAAGTATTTTACGAAGGTTTAACACAAAGTTGGAGGAATAATGAAATGAAAAAATGGTTAACCATAATTATTGTAGCTGTATTTATGCTATCTTTAGCAGCTTGCTCGCAAAAAAATGATTCGTCATCAGATACGAAAAAAGAAGTAGTAACCCCAAAAGTATTAAAAATCGGAGCCATTCCCGATCAGAGCGCAGCCGATATTACGCGCTCGATGACCGATGTAGCCAAATATTTGGCGGATAAAACAGGCATGAAAGTCGAGTTTGTTCCTTCTGTTGATTACGCTGCACTTGTAACCGCGTTTCAACGTGGCGATATCCAGCTTGCCTGGTTTGGGGGATTGACAGGAGTTCAGGCAAGAAGTCTCGTTCCGGGTTCAGAAGCCATTGCTCAGCGCCCTCGTGATGCTGAATTCCACTCTGTTTTTATTACACAAAAAGATTCTGGCATTCAAAAGTTGGAAGATTTGAAAGGCAAGTCTTTTACTTTCGGCAGTGAAAGTTCAACTTCTGGACACTTAATGCCTCGTTATTATTTAATGCAAGCAGGAATTGATGCGAATAAAGACTTTGACGGCAAGCCAAACTTTTCGGGTTCCCATGATACAACATATAAACTTGTAGAATCGGGTGCTTTCAAAGCTGGTGCGTTAAATGAAGCGGTGTGGCAAGCAGCTGTGAAAAACGGTAAAGTGGATACTAGTAAAGTTAAAGTTTTTTATACGACACCACCCTTCTTTGATTATAACTGGACAATTAATAACGTAGACAAAGCTACAAAGAAAAAAGTAATTGACGCTCTTCTTAACATGGGTAGCGGGCAAAAGAAAATTCTTGATCTTTTCCAGACAGATAAGTTTGTTAAAACAAATAATGAAAATTACAAGCCAATCGAAAAAGTTGCAAAAGAATTAAAGATTATTCAATAGCAGGTGTGGTAAAAATGTCTTCACAAATAATGATAGAAGTGAAAAATATATCGAAACATTTTGAGCGGAAGATAGCATTATCTTCCCTTTCTTTTACCGTAAAAAAAGGTGAACGCATTGCCTTAATTGGGCCGAGCGGTGCAGGGAAAACGACCCTCCTTAATTCAATTGCTGGGATTGTTAAGCCAGAGTCTGGCGAACTGCTAATCGACGGTTCCCCTATTACCCGTTATAAGGATGGAAAAAAACTTGCTAAAAAAATCGGCGTTATCCGTCAGCAGTTCGACTTAATTGGTCAGCTTGCCGTCATTCACAATGTCCTTGCTGGAAGGTTTTCGGAATGGGGATTTTTTAAATCCATACTGTCTTTGATTGTGCCACAAAACAAAGAAACGGCCAATGTTGCTCTTGAAAGGGTTGGTTTAGCGGACAAAATGTTTGAACAGGCTTCCAATTTATCTGGAGGTGAGCAGCAACGTGTTGCCTTAGCAAGATTGATTGTTCAAGGACCCGAAATCATACTTGCTGATGAGCCAGTTGCTTCCCTTGATCCAGCCAGGGCTGAAGACATTTTAACAATGCTGACAAACCTTGTTTGCGAAGAAAATCAAACATTAATGGCAAGCCTGCACTCGGTGGAGTATGCAAGGAAGTATTTTACGAGAATAATTGCACTAAAAGATGGAATTCTTTTTTTTGACTTGCCAACAGAAAAGGTGACGGATGCTATCCTCACTGATCTTTATCAGCTTAAGGAGCAGGGATAAAATGAAACAGCTTATTTCCTCCTTTCAACTTCATAAAAGATCACTATTAACGCTAATCCTTAGCGGAGTTTTTGTATGGAGTCTATTTTCAATTAAGTGGAATGCCGAATTATTTCATAGCGGCGGCGGGCCGATCATTCTACAAATTTTGAAGGGTCTTATTCACCCGGCCATGAAAGCGAACCTATTTTCCCTCGGTCTACAATCCGCCTGGATCACTCTTGCTTACGCAGTTGCTGGAATGACATTTGCCATTCTGTACGCTTTTGTTTTTGGAATTTTAGCATCAGGTATTCTGGCTTCAAGCAAAACGGCTCGAATAAGTACTAAAGTTTTTTTCAGGGGAATCCTTGGCTTCACTCGATCGATCCATGAATTAGTGTGGGCGTGGATGTTTGTCGCGGCTATCGGATTATCACCTTATGCTGCGATTCTAGCTATCGCGATTCCATATGGTGGTATCCTCGGTAGGATTTTTGCTGATATGCTAGCAGATGTACCCGAGGCACCGATTAAAGCCTTGAAATCTGCCGGAGCTTCAAGAATGCAGGCTCTATTTTATGGTTATCTGCCTCTCGTCCGTGCCGATATGATCAGTTATACCATGTACCGTTTTGAATGTGCGATTCGCTCATCAGCGATCATGAGTTTTGTTGGACTCGGAGGTCTCGGCTATCAGATCCAGCTTTCACTTGCCGATTTGAAATACGATGAGGTGTGGCTGTTTGTTTATTTTTTAATTGCACTCGTTCTATTGGTTGACATGTGGAGCAATGTAATAAGAAAAGGGCTGACAGGATCAACTTCTAAAAAGTGGTTTGGCTCAAGTTCAATTTCTTCTGTTTTAGTGATCTTATTGATTTTTGGTTCCTTTGGATTCATTGCTTTAGGAGAAAACGCACATTTATTTGATCTTTTATCAAAAAATAACCTAGAATTCACAAAGAAATTCTTCGGAGGACTCATCGGCCTAAACAATGACCGCCCTGCTTTTCTGGATCTTGGGAGTTGGATGGATGCATGGAAATTATCCCTTGAAACGCTGCAAATGAGTGTTATGGCGATTGGCTTTGCAACCATTGGAGCATTCTTGACCGTTATCCCGGCGGCGCGGAACATTGCGAACGGTACATTGACTACTTCGAAAACTTGGTATGGCTGGCTATTGTTTGGGATAGTCCGCGTTCTGTATATTTTTTCAAGGGCAATTCCCGAACTCGTTTGGGCAATGATTATCATTTTTATCTTTAAGCCAGGAATTCTTCCCGGTGCAGTGGCACTTGCGCTTCATAACTTTGGGATACTCGGGAAGCTGTGGGCCGAAGTGATTGAGGACATGGACCCGAGGCCTATTCGTAATTTGGCTTCATCAGGCGCTTCTAAAGCACAGTCTTTTTTTTACGGGGTAATCCCCGCTGTAATGCCAAAATTTTTGACGTATATCCTTTACCGCTGGGAAGTCATTATGAGAACAACCATTGTTGTCGGTTTTGTTGGTGCCTGATGACTGGGTATGCAATTCAAGTTAAGCATGAGTTATTTTCAATATACAGAACTATCGTTGCTATTGATTTGCTATCTTATTCTCGTCGCACTTGCTGACTTAGCCTCGGAAACAGCGAGGAAAGCAGTTCGATAACCTATAGCTAAATTAATGAGACTGCCCATTTGGCAGTCTCTTTTTCATAACCTCTTTTCGTTTTGGCATTCATGATGATGACGATTATATAAATCTTTTTTCATAATTCCCTAGACAACTTGTCATAATATAGTTATTCCGATGCATTCTATTTTGGGGAATGGTTTTCATTTATCGGTGAAATTAAAGTGTGGCAGCAAGCTTAGGATGTGGCCAAATGGGTGGTTGACCTTAGGGAAGCAAAAATTGGTCTGCCCTTTTAGTTATGTTCCTGAGCGTGACTAAAATCAGCGAGGTGGAAAAAGGATGATCGTAAAAAAAACATGGAGAGTTTTGCTCGTCTTTTTGCTAGTAACAATGCTTTCTCTCTCATCAACAATCTCAAATGCGATGGCTCAAGTAACGCAGCCAGAGCCCGATACCCCATTAAATAAGCAAAACTTGCAAAAGTTATCTGTACAAAAAACGGTTAAGCTTGAAAATGGAGTGAAATTCGATCTGGGAACCCATGAGGCTTATATTCGAGTGTTTGCCCCGGATATGGTTAAGGTTTCTTTATTGAAAAAAGGAGAAAAGGAATTTGTATCGCGAGGAATCGCTAAAACATATTGGAAGACTCCTAGGATTTCAACACAGGACAGTCCAAATGAATACACTATTAAGACGAATGAAATAACCGTCAGTATGAAAAAGAAGCCTTTTGGCATTAAATTCTTGGATAAACAGGGAAATATTATTAACGAAGACTATCTTCAAAACAACAATACATCAGGTTACGAAAACGGAAAACCCTATGTGTTTAAAAAGACTGGAAAAAATGAAAACTTTTACGGTTTCGGTGAACAAGCTGGACTGCAGCTGAATAAGCGTGGTAAAAGCATCGGTTTATGGAACACAGATGCCTATTCCTATACGAAGGATACAAAATATATTTATACAACGATACCGTTTTTTATTGGATTAAAGGCTAAAAAAGCGTACGGAATTTTCTTCGATAATACGTATCGATCATATTTTGAAATGGCCAGTGAATCGGATAATTACTATTATTTTTATGCTAACGGGGGCAAACTTACATATTACTTTATGTACGGGCCTGAAATCGCTGATGTAATTAATCGATATACTGAGCTGACAGGTAAAATTGAACTCCCTGCTAAGTGGACCCTCGGCCTTCACCAAAGTAAATGGGAATATACAGCAGATGAAATCGTTAATGTTGCAAAAACGTATCGAGAGAAGAAAATTCCCCTTGATGTGATGCACTTTGACATTGATTACATGAATGGTTACCGAGTTTTCACATGGAATCCGGTATATAAAAATGCGCTTCAACAATTAAAAACGATACCAGGTATGAAAGCAATCTCCATCAATGACCCAGCGGTAAAGCAGGATGAGAATTATTGGGCATACAAGGAAGGCATTAAAAATGATTATTTTGCCAAAAACGCTGATGGATCCGTTTTTATTGGACCGGTATGGCCTGGCCCGTCAGCCTTCCCTGATTTTTCAAAGAAAGTAGTTAGGGACTGGTGGTCGAAAAACATCAAAGTATTATTTGATGCAGGTATTAATGGGGTATGGAACGATATGAACGAACCAGCTGTATTCATGGATGAGTATCACCATACGATGCCTTTAAATGCATACTTTGGTTATAACAATAATAAAATTCCTCATACTGAATACCATAACATTTACGGACATGATGAAGCAGAAGCAACTTATAATGCATGGAAAATGCATAAACCAAATGTGCGCCCTTTTGTTTTAACACGTGATATGTATGCTGGAACACAACGATGGGCAGCTCTTTGGTCTGGTGACAGCGTCAGTAATTGGGAACACCTGCAAATGTCTCTTCCGTTGAATATGAATGCGGGCCTTTCGGGCGTTGCATTTATAGGAAATGATATCGGAGGATTTGCCAAACGGCCAACACCTGAATTATTTGCAAGATGGATTCAGGTTGGATCATTCTTGCCGTTCTCAAGAATTCATTATGATTCAGACCGAAAGTCTGCAATAAAACAAGGTCAGGAACCATGGGCATTTGGTCCCGAAGTAGAGAAAATTAGTAAAAAATACATTGAAATGCGCTATCAACTGCTACCCTACCTTTATAATTCATTTAAGGAGGCAGCAGCTTCAGGTAAACCGGTTCAACAGCCGCTCGTTTATCAATATCAGCAAGACGAAAACACCTATAATATCAGTGATCAATATATGTTTGGCAATTCCATGATGCTGGCACCTGTCATTACTGAAGGACAAACTTCCAGAAATGTCTATCTTCCAAGAGGCGACAAATGGGTAGATTATTGGACGAAAAAAGTGTACAACGGCGGCCAAACGATTAATGTGAGCGCACCACTTGCTCAATTGCCGATTTTCGTGAAAAATAATTCTATTTTACCGCAACGTGAAGTTCAACAATACACGGATGAAAGACCGTTAACAAACCTTGTATTAGATACGTATGTGGATAGGAAAGCCTTTTACAGTTTTTACGAAGATGATGGCAAAACGTATGATTACAAAAAAGGCAATTACAACGTGACAAACTTATCAATTGAACAACGGGGTAACAAACTCTCGTTTAAACAAAATAAAATGGTTCAACGATACAATTCGAAATTACAACAGTACACATTAAAAATCAATAATTCAAAGATGCCTAACAGAGTTCAGGCAGCTAACACTAGCTACAAAAAGGTTACACCGATAATGGCAATGTATACAACACCGCGTTCCTTCTATTTTAATTCTCTAACGAAGACGCTGTATGTAAACGTTCCTGTAAATGAACAACGAGAAGTAAGTATACAATAAAAATTAAAAGAGAGGCTGACAATGCAAATTGTCAGCCATTCTTCTAAACATCTTTATTTCATTTTGCTTTCCGCTAGCAAAATCTGTTTTTCCACCTCAGTAAACGCTGTTCCTCCATAGCTATTGCGAGCATTGACGACATTCTCTGGCTGCAATA
>JAUZPT010000082.1 GCA_030705745.1 Bacillota bacterium
CGTAAATATTGTCAGTAACTTTAAACGATTCACCGTCAGTAGCTTGTGCCGGGTCAAGTGATACAGAATCTCCCCCGCGCCCATAGACAAGCGTATCCACTTTTGGTTTACCTTGCTGTTTTGTGCCGCCTGAATCTTTTGGAGTTCCAGAAGATGAATTGTTGCAGCCAGCAAGTGCCATACCCACGAGCAAAAGTACTGCAAATAATAAAATACCAAAACGCTGTTTCATTGTTTTCCCCCTTTTTTTATGAACAGTTTTGTTAGGCTGCCGCCCATTTTCTTTTATATCAACATGCAGTTCCACCAATTTACGAAATCTTCTGATTTTATTATCCGTAAAGATGGCAGGCCGCAAAATGACCGGGTTCCAATTCTCTCAATTCAGGTCTTGTTGTTCTGCAAACTTCCATACATTCCTTGCAGCGGGTGTGGAACGCACATCCCTTTGGCGGATCAGATGGACTCGGAAGGTCCCCTGTCAGCAATTCCCTCGCTTTTTTCAAGCTCGGATCGGGAATCGGAACAGCTGCAAGCAAAGCTTGAGTATAGGGGTGCAAGGGCTTTTCATACAATTTTTCCGCCGTAGTAATTTCAACCAATCTACCTAAATACATCACACCCACACGATCACTAATGTGCCTGACAACCCCGAGATCGTGGGCAATAAATAAATAGGTTAGTTGAAACTCTTTCTGCAAATCTTCCAGAAGGTTCAATACTTGCGATTGAATCGAAACATCGAGTGCTGAAACCGGCTCATCGGCGATAATCAGCTTCGGCTTCGTCATCAATGCGCGGGCAATTCCGATTCGCTGCCGCTGCCCCCCGCTGAACTGGTGCGGATATCTTTTGGCATGATAGCTGCTTAAACCGACGACTTCGAGCATTTCCTTCACTCGTTGCTTTCTTTCCTTAGCCGTCCCAATGCCATGGACAATGAGAGGTTCTTCCAATATTTTTTCCACCGTGTGACGTGGATTGAGCGAAGCAAACGGATCTTGAAACACCATTTGCATGTCCTTGCGCATTTTCCTCATTTCATTTGCGTTCAATTTTCCCAGATCTTTTCCTTCAAAAATGACTTGGCCTTCTGTTGGTTCAATCAACCTCATCAGCATTCTACCGGTAGTCGATTTTCCGCATCCTGATTCACCGACGAGACCTAGCGTTTCTCCCTTTCGAACATAAAAATCAACATCATCAACGGCTTTTACATCGCCTTTCTTCTTTCCGAAAATACCACCAGTTATAGGAAAATATTTTTTAAGACCTTCTACCTTCAATAAAATATCATCCATTTGAAACACCTTCCTTATCTAGCAAAAAACAGCGAGCTGTATGGCCAGTTTCCTCCAACTTGTATAGAGGAGGATCTTCAGCTAAACAGCGATCGTGTACAAACGGACAACGGGCTGCAAACCGGCAACCATGCGTAATCGAACCTGGCTTTGGCACGTTTCCTGGAATGGAATACAAACGCTCCTGTTTATTCCGTATATCGGGAATCGATTGTAGAAGCCCAAGAGTGTATGGATGCTTCGGATTTTTAAAAATAGTTTCGACGGACGCCTCCTCGACAATCTTGCCTGCATACATTACGATAACACGTTCACACACCTCAGCCACCACCCCCAAATCATGGGTAATGAGCATAATGGCAGTTTCAAGCTTTTCATTCAAATCCTTCATTAATGCCAGGATTTGCGCTTGGATCGTAACATCCAAAGCAGTTGTTGGCTCATCGGCAATCAGAAGTCTCGGATGGCATGAAAGCGCCATGCCAATCATCACACGCTGTCTCATTCCGCCTGACAGCTGATGAGGATATTCCTTCATAATTTGTTCCGCTCTGGGCAAGCCAACAAGCTTTAGCATTTCGACTGCTTGCACAAATGCAGAGCGTTTGCTCATTTTTTTATGGATTTTCAACGCCTCGGTCAGCTGTTCTCCAATTGTAAATAACGGATTTAAAGAAGTCATTGGTTCCTGAAAAATCATCGCGACATCGTTGCCCCTGATTTGTCTCATTCTCTTTTCAGATGCATTCACCAAATCCTCTCCGTTAAAGAGAATTTCCCCGCCAGTAATTTTTCCAGGAGGCTGGGGAATCAGTTTCATAATCGATAAAGATGTCACACTTTTTCCGCATCCCGACTCTCCTACAATCCCGAGTATTTCGCCTTTGCGGATGGAAAAACTGATCTCGTCAACAGCTGGAACTTCTCCATCTGTTGAAAAAAAAGACGTTTTCAATTGCTTTACATCTAAAACTGGAGCTTCTGCCAAATGTTTTCTCCTCTCTCTCTACTCCGAAAATCTTTGGAGCCTCCCCTTTTACGGTTTGGATATCGGAAGACTAGTTCATTTTTTAATATGTATGTTTTATGCTTGACTCTCATTCTTTTAATTCATTCTATAAAAAATGATTTCGTAAGTCTACTATTTTTTCTTAATTATTCAAATATATTAAATTTTTAGTTAAATACTACTAAAAAAAGCGAAGCAGTTTAATCTGCTTCGCTTTCTTTTTGTTCAAGCTGTTGTACTTGAAATAATCTATAATAACCACCCTGTAGGGCCATTAATTCTTCATGCTTTCCAATTTCAACTATTTCTCCGTGTTCGATCAATACAATCCGATCGGCATGTGTAATGGTTGATAACCGATGCGCCACAACAAATGTTGTCCTGTCCTTCGCCAATTGTTCAATTGCTTCCTGTATTAAATGCTCGCTTTCGAGATCAAGCGCCGATGTTGCTTCATCCAGAATAAGCAACGGCGGATTTTTCAAAAAGACGCGTGCGATCGCTACCCGCTGCTTTTGGCCTCCAGAGAGCTTTACACCCCGTTCGCCGACCTTCGTATCATATCCTTCAGGAAGGCCCAAGATAAACTCATGGGCATTAGCAGCTTTGGCGGCATTGAACACTTCTTCATCCGAAGCGCCAGGTTTTCCGAGCAAAATGTTCTCTTTGACCGACTCGCTAAAAAGAATGTTATCCTGGAAAACGACACCGATTTTGTCTCTCAAAGTCCGAACCTTAAAGCGGCGAATATCGATTCCATCCATTAAGATGCAGCCTTTGGTAACATCGTAAAATCGCGGTATCAAGCTGACCAAGGTTGATTTTCCACCGCCACTCATACCGACGAGTGCAATGGTTTCCCCCTTTTTCACAGCTAGAGAAATATTTTTCAATACCAAATTTTCTTTTTCAGCATAAGAAAAACTAACATTTTCAAACGATACATCACCATATACTTCTTTGCATTCAATCGCATCTGGTTCATCGATAATATCATACTTTGCATCCATAAATTCGAATACCCGATCCATGGAGGCAAATGATTGGGTCAATGTGGTTGAAGAATTAACCAATCTTCTAAGTGGATCGTAAAGCTTATCCACGTAAGCGAAAAAGGCGATCATCGTTCCCAACGTCAAATGATGCTGAATGACGAGGTAAGCCGAATATCCAATTACAAGCAGTGGTGCAATATCCGTTATTGTATTGACGGCTGCAAATGATTTCGCATTCCAACTTGTATGTCGAAGCGCTTTATTCAGAAAGTTTTTATTTTGTTTATCAAATTGCTTCTGCTCGAATTCTTCGATGGCAAAGCTTTTAATTATGGACATACCCTGAATGCGTTCAGTTAAATAGCTTTGAACTTCGGCCAGTGCCTGAGAACGCTCCCGCGTCAAAATCCTTAAGTTCCCAAAAAAATACCGGACTGAAAAAGCGTAGAACGGAAAAAGGAGAATGGAGATAACCGATAATTGCACACTCATTGTAAACATGATAACCATGGCAATCACTATCGTTGCGATATCAAGCCATAAATTCATGAGTCCTGAAATGACGAACGTTTTCGTTTGCTCAACATCATTGATGACCCGCGAAATAATTTCGCCTGCGCGTGTGTTAGCATAGTATTTAAAGCTAAGTTTATGGATATGTGTGTACAAAGTATCTCGTATATCATAAAGTATTTTACTGGCTGTCCACTGTGCAAAATACTGCCTGTAATATTCAATCGGTGGCCGCAAGAGTACAAACACTGCCACCATCGATGCCATTACATAGGTGAGACGATGAATTTTAACCTGCTCGGATAAAGCGTGATTCCCTATTACATCATCAATCACATATTTTATGAGCATCGGGATAATTAGAGGGATCGCAAATTTAATGAGACCGATGAAAATGGTTCCAATAATTTGCATCCGATAAGGCTTAACAAATTGAAGATATCTTCTAATACTATTCAAGCAATGTCTCCTTCCCAGCTTTCAAGCTGTTTTTCCATCATGAAAAAGAGGCTGACTCAAATGAAAAGGGTCAGCCTCATTCCTTCGCTTTTCCTCACCGTCTGTAAGTTAAATAACGCTCGTACCAAATATCGATAAAATCAGGAGCAAAAGGTCCTTTCCTCTGCCGGATCCATCTGATTAATTTTTCTACATTGGATTTTAAAATTTGGTCGATAACCTCAGGATAATTCATTTCACGCCGATGACGCTCATATTCATCCTCATCTAGCAAATTGAAGGTCATATCAGGAAACACTTTAATATCCAAATCGTAATCGATGTATTTAAGTGCCTCCCCATCAAAAATAAACGGTGAGCTAATATTGCAGTAATAGTAAATTCCATCCTCACGAATCATGCCAATCACATTGAACCAGTACTGAGAATGAAAATAGCAAATAGCCGGCTCCCTCGTCACCCACGTTCTACCATCGGATTCTGTAACGATCGTACGATCATTTCCGCCGATCACCATATGCTGCGACCCTTTTAAAACGGTCGTTTCTTCCCAGACTCGATGGATGTGCCCATTATGTTTATAACTATGTATTTGTATTGGTTCACCCTCGATGGGTACGACCATGATTCTCCCCTACCTTCATTTCACGAACGCTTTGCACCTTTATTAAATTAGCAATTACCGACAAAAGGCAACAAAGTACAATTCCTATTTTCTACTATTATAACGGTTAGAGAAAGAATTTAAAACAAAAGAGCCATTGAAAATCAATGACTCTTTACAAAAGTTGAATTTTTTTCCTTCAAATGCACTATTCAAACGATTGAAACTTCTTCAATATTCTGATATGACTCGATTACCTCTTCGGTTTGCTTTTCAAATACTTCATGAATTTCTTTTAATTCTTTTTTCATTTGCAAAATTTCTGTTTGTATACTTAAAAGTTCGGTTTCTTTTTGCAAGGCCCGAAGTTCAGCTTCGATTTCTTGGCATCTCTCAAGCTCGGCTTGAATATAAAGTAATTTTTCCATTGTTTTCATTTGCTGATTTATAAGCGCGTTAAAATGATTCATACTCCACCCCGCCTGTTTATTAATCTTCTAATTAATTCTTTAAGTGGATGATTTATCCTTTGTCTTTTTCTAGCGATATGGAGGAAGTTTTGTCGAAAAACTTTCTTTTTGTTTTTTTAAACAATAAGAAAGGCACTCTCAATATTGAGAGTGCCTTCAAATTCAATTCATTAGCTTTGGCCATATTGGCCAGAGTTTTTTGCTTTATTTGCTTGGGACTGCTGGTTTTGTTTTTTTACTTCGGCAGCATTTGTTTCACTTGCAAATTCAGTTCCATATTGACCTTGTGCAGATTGAGCCGAGCTTTTTCCTGCTTGGGACTGCTGGTTTTGTTTTTTCACTTCGGCAGCATTTGTTTCACTTGCGAACTCAGTTCCATATTGGCCTTGGGCTGCATTTTGCTGTTTCACTTCCTGGATGTTAGTACCAGCTTGTGTTTTGTTTGGCTGTTGGTTGAATTTTGCCATTGAAATCACCTCCACGCTCATTAATGTATCCGCGCGAGAGGAATTCTATCCTTTTATTTAAAAAATTTTTTTATACCAAAAGTGAAATACCACCGTCGACGATAATCGTCTGCCCACGAATCATATTTGCTTCTTCACTTAGCAAAAACATAACGCAGTTCACCATGTCCTCAATTTCAACCATTTTCCCAGCCGGTGTCTTCCTTCTCGCTTCTGCAAGAAGCTCTTCCCTGTTAGGAAAATGTTTGAGCGCTTCCGTATCAACAGCTCCACCGGAAACCGCATTAACTACAATGTTTTTCGAAGCCAATTCCACGGCCAAATATCTTGTCAATGCTTCAAGCGCAGCTTTCGACACTCCGACAGTAGTATAATTTTCCAAATACCTGATCGAGCCAAGGGAACTGATGCTGACAATCTTGCCACCGTTATTCCTTTCCATCAACTTGGCTGCTTCCTGTGCACAAAACAGCAGTGCTTTGCTGTTTATATTCATCGTCCAGTCCCAATGCGATTCTTCGAGCTCCATCGCAGGTCGAAGAACTCCTGATGCTGCATTGTTAACGAATACATCCAAACGACCAAATTCCTCGTCAATTCGGGAGAACATTTCTTTGATTTTTTCAACATCCCCGACATTCGCTTTAACCACGAGAGCTTTTCTTCCGATGGCCTCAATTTTCCCTGCTGTTTCAAGTGCTGATTTCTTGCTTCTTACATAATTGATGACGATATCATATCCGGATTCGGCCAGTCTTAATGCTGCTGCCTGTCCAATACCTCTGCTACTTCCCGTGATGAGTGCTACTTTTTGAGTCATACATCTAACCCTTTCATTGTGCCATATTTTATTTCCATTTTAACTTTTACGCGCATAGAAGACAATTTTATTAAAAACACTAAGGAAAAATGAGATGAGGGATATTTATGTACGTTGGCAGGGACATGACAGAACTATCTATGATGGCAAAGTCCGATTGGCAAAACAGTGAGCTTGCGTTCTATCATCATGCACTGCAGCAAATTACGCCATATTTGAATAGCGAAGGCCAGACTATTCATCGTGAAATCATTGAAGAAATTGAAAGTAGAGGAGGCATGAAGCGTCAGGAAGCAGATTACACACACGGAACAAGAATTAGTTATGAATAATGCTTGGGAGGCTGACTCAAGAGCAGGAGTCAGTCTCCTCTTTATATTCTTCATATATTTGCCGCATTTTCTGCTGGGAAACTGGAAAAGCGTACTGTTCCATTTCCTCCAAAGAAACAAGTTTCCAATCAGAAGGCAGAGTAACATTGGACGCAATTTTACCTGTGTGAATATTTATATTCCAAATCAAATGTGAAAAAACGTGTTCGATTTGACCAATCACTTTTTCATGGAAAACTTTCACCTGTAATGTATTCTTAAGCAAATCGGTTAGTTGCTCTTTTTCATTTTGAAAGTGATGAAGGATTTCGACATTCGGAAATTCCCACAAATTTGCCAATAGCCCTTCATTCGGTCTCTTATGAATAAGTATTTTTTCATCCTTATCCTCTAAAATTATGGATGCTAGCTGAACTTGCCGCTGCTTGTTTTTTTTCGACTTTACCGGCAATTGTGACTGAAAGCCTTCCTGAAATGCGGTACAGTGGTCACGAACAGGGCATAAAAGGCAAGAAGGGGATGTAGGAGTACAAATAAGTGCTCCAAGCTCCATTAATGCCTGGTTAAAAAAAGACGGCTCTTCAGGAGAAATTAATTTACGGACCGCACTTTCAAATAATTTCCTTGATGAAGATTTTGCGATATCTTCCCAAATCGAAAGTATCCTCGATAACACCCTCATCACATTGCCATCCACTGCAGGCTCCGGAATTCCATAGGCAATACTTAATATCGCTCCAGCCGTGTACGGGCCCACTCCTTTCAAGCTTGAAATTTCAGTGGGTGTGTCAGGAACTCTCCCCCCATATTTCTCCTTCACTTCCTTCACCGCTGAATGCAAATTCCTTACCCGTGAGTAATATCCAAGGCCTTCCCAGGATTTAAGCACCTTTTCTTCTTCGGCTTTTGCAAAATCCTCGAGCGTCGGAAACGACTCCATAAAGCGATTAAAATATGGGATAACAGTGTCTACCCTTGTTTGTTGAAGCATGATTTCGGATACCCAAACTTTATATGGATCCTGATCCTTCCTCCAGGGTAGCTCACGCTGTTCTGCTTTAAACCAGGAAATTAAATCATATCTAAATTCTTTTATATTAATTTTCTTAAGATTTTTAAGTTCATTTTCACTCACTTTAGTTCCTCCACTGTGTTAAACATTCTGTAAATAGGGAATATAATAATACCGTTTCTTGTTAACTAACACTCTTTACGTTTTTGAATTGAATAAAGCTCTTTTTTAAAAATAAACATTTTGAGCAAAATAGGCAAGAATGTTCATTCTATTATCTTATGTACAATTACTAAAAAGAGGAGGCGATTGCTTTGGATACGGGTACACATGTGGTTATGGGCTTTGCACTCGGCGGATTAGCCACTTTGGATCCTGTCGTGGCCGGAGATCATGTTACAGCAAGCAGTGTATTAATCGCTACGATTGTTGGTTCACAAGTTCCGGATATAGATACGGTTCTTAAGCTCCGAAACAATGCAGTATATATCCGAAATCACCGAGGAATTACCCATTCCATTCCAGCTGTGCTATTATGGCCGATTGTCATTTTGGCTATTGTTCACTCTTTTTTCCCTCATGCGAATGTTCTTCATTTATGGATGTGGACGTTTTTGGCTGTAGCACTGCATGTGTTCGTTGATATTTTTAATGCCTATGGAACACAGGCATTAAGACCTTTTTCGAACAAGTGGATTGCTTTGGGAATAATTAATACGTTTGATCCCTTTATTTTCGTTATTCATGTTCTTGGCTTATTTTTATGGGCCGGCGGTCTAAATCCCGGATATACGTTTATTACTATTTATGCCGTTTTGGTTTTTTATTATATTGGACGCATTCAGGCACAACGAAAAGTGCGTGCACTTGTGAAAAACAGGATTCCAGATGCTACTCAAATCATAATTTCGTCTACCTTGAGGTTTCATCATTGGAAAATTGCAGCCATGAATGAAAGTCAATTTTTTGTAGGGAGAGCATTGAATGATCAAGTACAAATTTTGGATCATTTCAACAGAATTCCTGTACCTGATACGCCCATCATTCAAGCAGCGAAAAAAGATAGAAATCTCTCTGCATTTTTATCTTTTTCTCCCGTATATCGATGGGAAATTGATGAATTTGATGATTTCTACGAAGTTCGTTTCATTGATTTGCGTTATCGAAGCAATGGACACTATCCGTTTGTCGCAGTCGTCCAGCTTGATGAAAAACTAAATATTATCACATCATATACCGGTTGGATCTTCAGCGAGGAAAAGTTGAGAAAGAAACTGGACATCCTACCAGGGTAACAAAAAAAGCGATGACAAGACCTGTCATCGCTTCAATTATTTGTGGAATCGAAATTGCTTTAATGCAATTTTTCATTATCCTGATTTAAATAATCTTTATACTTTGGATTTCTTGCTACAAATTCATGCAATGATTCACCGTACTGCTCGATCCAGCTACGCACGATTTTTTCCGTCATCTCACTTCCCATATACGAACGACCAGCCTTTGCATACGTTGTTTCAAAATCATCCCAAAGCAGTTCGATCCAAGTTCGAGCCTGTGACGTTGTTAATGAATTATTTTTATCCAACAAGAGCTTTGTCAGCTTTTCCTGATATTCATGCATTGATTAACACCCCATTGCTAATTTTTTACAACATAACATCTCCTGGATTTTCTCATACTAATTGTAGGTGGTGAGCATTTTCAGCTATTCTCCACTTGTCTTTTCTCAAACCTTAACCAGGAGGCCATCGAATGAGAAACAAAGCAACGAATTTCCCAAATCAAACTAACAATAAGTTTGAAGGCGAACCAAGGGCCAAAGCCGAGTATGCATCCAAACGGCCTGATGGCACAATCAATACTCACCCGCAAGAACGAATGAATGCCTCCAGTCATCGTGAAAGCGATACAAACGAAGAATTATTTTCGTAAGCTTTGCATTCACCTTATGCCCCAAGTCGGTAAAGATTTGTTTGTCAGCGGGATATTACTTC
>JAUZPT010000083.1 GCA_030705745.1 Bacillota bacterium
CGTCATTTAATCCACCGTCCTTTATTAGAAATGCGCAGGCGCCTTGACATCTTTCAAAAAAAAAAAACTCTCACCAGTCAGGTGAGAGGATACGTCTTCTTTCGTTTGAGCAGAATCAGTTTCCACTCAAACAATCCGTTTCCTTCTCAGCCTCACAGGACTGATTTAAAGGGTCATATTATTAAAATCATCTTACATTACATATTTCGACATGTCAACGATTATTACTCAAATAAGCGAGCAGCTGCTCAAATTCTTCCGGAAGTGGTGCTTCGAACTCCAAATATTCCTTTGTTCTTGGATGTTCAAATCCAAGAAGTCCTGCATGCAGCGCCTGCCCTTCGATATCGAGCGTTTTTTTCGGGCCATATTTTGGGTCTCCTGCTAACGGAAATCCGATATACTTCATATGGACACGAATTTGATGTGTTCTTCCCGTCTCGAGCTGACACTCAACAAATGTAAAATCCTTAAAACGTTCGAGGACATTAAAATGAGTGACTGCATGTTTTCCGTGATCGACAACCGTCATGCTTTGGCGATCCTTTTGATCCCTTCCGAGCGGTGCATCAATTGTACCTAAATCATGTGGAATCACACCATGAACGATGGCCTTGTATTTTCTTGTCACAGTTTTTGCGACGAGCTGATTGACCAAGCTTTCGTGTGCCATATCGTTTTTGGCAACCATTAAAAGTCCGGAGGTATCCTTATCAATCCGATGGACGATGCCCGGCCTTAATACCCCATTTATCCCGGAAAGATCTTTGCAGTGGGCCATCAGCCCGTTCACGAGTGTTCCGCTCACATGTCCCGGAGCTGGATGGACAACCATCCCCCTCGGCTTATTAACGACTAATACATCGCTGTCTTCATAATAAATTTTTAAATTCATTTCCTCCGGTAAAACATCGAGTTCCTCCGGATCCGGAATAATGATTTCGATAAGGTCATTTATGCTGCATTTGTAATTTGTTTTCACCTGATGGCCGTTTACCAAAACGTGACCTTCTTTGATCCATTGCTGAACTTGTGTTCTTGACCATTCTTCATTTAATGTAGAGACAGCTTTATCGATCCTGTCACCTTTTTGATTTTCAAGAATGGTGTGTTCCATTTTCTCCATAAGTTTTCTCCTTTGTTCCTCTCTCTTCTCGCAGCATTTGGATCATCAATAATGCCACACCGATGACTAAGGCTGAATCCGCAATATTAAATACGGGAAAATCATAGCCAAAGATAAAAGTATGAATAAAATCGACAACTTCCTTGCGGAAAACTCGGTCAATGAAATTGCCGATTGCTCCTCCAAGCATAAATGCCAATGAAGTTCCCAATAGCGCTTTCCCTTTTGTACCTTTTTGGATGTAATACACAATGCCACAAATCACAATCAGTGTAATTCCATAAAAAAGCCACATTTGGCCTTGTAAAATTCCCCATGCTGCCCCTCGATTGCGGTGGGATGTAATATAAAAAAAGTCTTGTATCACGGTTATGCTATCACCAAAATGCATTTTGCTCACGATTAGCGCTTTGGATAATTGATCCAATACAATAATAAAAACGGCAATCAAATAATACACAGGAAAACCTCCACATCGCGATGACTTCCCTAGCATTTTAGCACATTCTATGTCCACCCGACAATCTAACGCTATAAAAAGGTTGTTTCCAAAGCTTTTTTATAAAAGCGATTCATGTTCTGCCAGTCCTTTTCTGATTTAAGTATCGGCACCATTTCGAGCAAGCCTTCGGGTAAAAGCTCCCCTGACAGTTCGCATTCTCCGTAACATCCCATTTCCAATTTGCCGATCGCTGACCGTACATCTTTTAATTCATCCCTCAGGATTTGCTTAAGCCATTCGTGTGGCGTTTCTTTTTTTAATGTTATTATGATTTCCTCTTCTGTCTCACGGAGTTCCCAATACAGCTTTTCTTGCATTGCTTTCATTGTTTTTTACCTCCGTTACTTATTTTCCTTATTGTTTCCTGTTAAAAGAATGCGACACGAATAAACATTTAACATGAATAGGAAATAATAACAAAAACCCCGTGCACAATTGCACGGGGCTCTATTGTTATCAAGTTTTAATAATTTTTCGCTACAACTTCTGCACAGCGAGGGCAAAGCGTTTTATGCTCTTCTACCTGGCCGACATCCGTTGTTACCGTCCAGCATCTTTCACATGTTTCACCTTCTGCCTTGGAAACAACAATGGCGGCAGTCTCAAGCTTTATTGCACTATCTGGTGCCTGTTCATACGTGCCGGCAACCTCAAATGCTGATACGATGAATAGCTGAGCAACGTTTTCAGTAATTGATTCCAGCAGGTCCTTCGTTTTTTCATTCACAAACAATGTTACTTTAGCCGTTAACGATTTACCAATCACTTTTTCATTTCGTGCTTCTTCAAGTGCTTTTAAGACATCATCGCGAAGATTCATAAATGAACTCCACTTATCTTCCAAGATTTGAGCGTTGGCATATTCTTTCGGTTCTGGAAGATCGGTTAACTGAACACTTTCCTCTTCCATGGAAGGAATAAATACCCAAACTTCATCTGCCGTATGCGGAAGGATCGGTGCAACCAGCTTGGTAAGCGCAAGCAATGACTCGTATAAAACGGTTTGAATGGCTCGACGTTCCTCATTGTCTTTTGCCTCGATATAAAGGACGTCCTTGGCAAAATCCAAATAGAAAGAACTCAAATCAAGCGTGCAAAAATTGTTAACTGCGTGGTAAATGCCTGCAAACTCATAATTTTCATACGCATCGCGAACATTTTTGATGAGCTTATTCAGTTTCACCATCATGAATTGATCAACTTCACGGAGATTTTCATAAGAAACCGCATCCGTTTTATAGTTGAAATCAGCCAAATTCCCGAGAAGGAATCGGAATGTGTTGCGAATTTTACGGTATACCTCGGCAACTTGTTTTAGAATTGCATCAGAAACTCGGACATCGGATTGATAATCGACAGAGGCAACCCAAAGGCGTAAAATATCAGCTCCAAGCTGATCCATTACCTTAGCCGGGATGACAACATTTCCGATCGACTTACTCATTTTCCTTCCTTCACCATCAAGCGCGAATCCATGGCTCAGCACGCCTTTATATGGTGCTTTACCGGTCACAGCTACACCAGTTGACAAGGATGAGTTAAACCAGCCACGATATTGATCAGATCCTTCCAAATAAAGATCCGCAGGTCTCTGAAGGTCATCTCTTTCTTCAAGTACAGCTTGATGGGAAGAACCGGAATCAAACCAAACGTCCATAATATCCGTTTCTTTCGTAAATTTGCCGTTAGGACTGCCTTCATGAGTAAAACCTTCCGGAAGCAACTCATTCGCATCTCTTTCAAACCAGCAATTTGAACCATGCTCACGGAACATATCAGAAACATGATTAATCGTTTCATCTGTAATGATTGCTTCACCGTTTTCCGCATAAAAAACAGGGATCGGAACTCCCCATGCACGCTGACGGGAAATGCACCAGTCGCCACGGTCGCGAACCATATTGAACAATCTAGTTTCTCCCCATGCAGGAACCCATTTTGTTTCTTTCACGGCTTCCAATAGTTCATTTCGGAAATCTTTAATGGAAGCGAACCATTGTGCCGTCGCACGGAAAATAACAGGTTTTTTCGTTCTCCAGTCATGCGGGTAGGAGTGTGTAATGAAGGAAAGCTTTAAAAGTGCTCCTGCTTCTTCTAACGCCTTTGAAATTGGTTTATTCGCTTCTTCATAAAAAGTGCCTTCAAAACCAGGAGCTTCTTTTGTCATATATCCTTTATCGTCAACTGGACAGAGGACGTCCAAACCATATTTTTGGCCAACGTGGAAATCATCTTCCCCATGGCCTGGAGCTGTATGGACACAGCCGGTTCCAGCTTCGGTAGTTACGTGCTCTCCCAGCATTACTAATGAGTCACGGCCGTAAAGCGGATGCTCGGCAATAATATATTCAAGCTTGCTTCCTTTTACCTTTTGCTCAATAGTAACCTCTTCCCAGCCGATTTCATTTTTCACGGCTTCAAGCAACGCCTCTGCCACTACAAACTTATTGCCGTTTGCGGAAACCACTACATAATCAAGATCAGGATGAACGGAAATTCCAAGGTTTGCCGGAATCGTCCATGGTGTCGTTGTCCAAATGATGATCTGCGTATTTGCTTCGAGAACCCCTTTGCCATCCTTCACCTTAAAGCCGACATAAATTGATGCAGATCGTTTGTCATTGTATTCGATTTCTGCTTCAGCCAGAGCGGATTCGCTTGAAGGAGACCAATATACAGGCTTAAGTCCTTTATAAATATATCCCTTTTTCGCCATCTCGCCGAAAACCTTAATTTGTTGTGCTTCATAGGAAGGATTTAGGGTAATGTATGGATTTTCCCAATCACCGCGCACGCCAAGACGTTTGAATTGTGAACGCTGGTTATCAATTTGCTCAAGTGCATATTCTGCACACAGTTTACGGAACTCGGCAACGGTCATTTCCTTGCGTTTCACGCCTTTGTTAGTTAAAGCCTGCTCGATTGGCAATCCGTGTGTATCCCAGCCAGGAACGTACGGTGCATTAAACCCGCTCATCGATTTATAGCGGACAATAAAGTCCTTTAAAACCTTGTTCAGCGCGTGTCCCATATGGATATCGCCATTGGCGTAAGGAGGGCCATCGTGCAGTACATACATCGGACGGTCCTTTGTTCGCTCTTGAACTTTTTCATAAATGCTCATTTCTTCCCATTTAACCTGCTGATCCGGCTCCCTTTTAGGAAGGTTTCCTCGCATCGGAAATTCTGTCTTTGGCATTAATAACGTATCTTTGTAATCCATTTTTCTTCCTCCATTTTTTGAAAAAATGACCAAATAAAAAAACTTCTCATCCCAAATAGGGACGAGAAGTTTTTCCCGCGGTACCACCCTGATAGAAAGTACAGTATTTCGCACTTTCCTCTTGATTCATTCGTAACGTGAACGAAACGCCTTAGCTTAGTAACAAATTCATGCGTTCAGCAAGGAACTCAAGGGGGATATTCAAGTTTCATGCTTTTCCAGGCTTCCACCATCCCTGGTTCGCTATAAAAAGCTTTTAGAAACTGTACTGTCCCTATCATCGTCATTGATCATTCTAATTTACTTTGTTATGAAATTATATGCGAATGAAAGCCGGTTCGTCAAGCTAACGAATCTTCTTCTTCCGCCGTTTTCAATTCGGTAGCATCCAGTTTATATTCGAGCAGGTGGTCCCAATCATCCGTATTTAGCATATCGAGCTGTGCTTCAATTAACATCTTAAAGCGTGTACGAAATACTTTTGACTGTTTTTTCAAATCTTCAATCTCAAGGGCAATTTTTCTGGCTTTCGACAAAGATTCATTCACAATCCGGTCAGAATTCTTTTCAGCCTCTTTAACAATTAATTTTGCTTCCTTCTGGGCATTGCGTTTTACATCCTCTGCAGCTTCCTGGGCGATAAGAATGGATTTATTTAATGTGTCTTCGATGGTAGTAAAATGGCCGAGACGGTCATTCATATCTTTTAAACGCTCTTCCAATTCCTTTTTTTCGCGGATGATTAACTCATAATCCTTAATTACCTGATCAAGAAATTCATTTACTTCATCTTCGTCATAACCGCGGAATCCTTTGTTGAATTCCTTGTTGTGTATATCTAACGGTGTTAAAGGCATAACGCCACCTCCAAATAGGTATGAATATCGATATGTATTGAAATTACTATTCGACAATCTTCTTCCTGATTCCTGCTTATTAGATAATTATTTTTGTACTCCAACCATCATTCGCCATTTATCTTTTTTTGTTTTTCCTTCAATCGATAATATTTTGGCACGCCCATATCCTCGAACGGAAAGCAAATCCCCTTCGGCACAGTCGAACGAAGGGTTCTCGATCGTTGTCCAATTGATTTTCGCAAGACTTTGCTGAATTAATAATTGTGATTTTTGCCTTGAAATATTATGAATTCCAGAAATGACCGTATCCAGTCGCAAGGATGTGACCGTGATTGATTGTTCTGTCCATGCATGAGCGAAGCTTATAGCGTCTTTCAACGGTAATTCTTTTAAGCTAACTTTCGCCCTGCCAATCGACTCTAATTGAATGTGGACATAGTCGGTCACTTCATGAGCCACAAAAAATTGAGCCCTGTTATCTTTGATCAGAATGTCGCCAAATTTACTTCGGGTTAACCCAAGGGACATCAAACTTCCCAATACTTGCGGATGTTCAATTTTCAAGAATTTTGAAGGATATTCGATTTCATATAATCCAATTTGGAAGTCTTCTTCTTTTGCCTCGCCATAGTCAGGAAGCAACAATGCCCTTTTTCTTTCAGAATCGGGTTGCCCTCCATACAGCTCCCATTTCACATCGGCACTGCTGCCTATCAACACCTTTAAAATGTGCTGTTCCCTGGGATCCAGAAAATCGGTAAGCTTTGGCGAATACGTTTGTTCCACATATTCCTTCCACTGCAAGACGCGGTCGATATATTCCCTTTCCTCGGGCCTGAAATGCTGATAAATATTCATTCATAACTCCCTCAACTGTCCAGTTTCTTTTGAAAAATCGTTGTCCGGTTCAGGCCTTAAAAACAAGAAAAATCGTTAAGAAAACATATTTTGAATTGCCCTTAAACCATTAGGTGCATAATTCAATACAATTAAAGCGACCAACGGAGAAAAATCCATCATTCCGATGGGAGGGATGATTCTCCTGAAAGGTTCAAGGAATGGCTCACAAATTTTCGCAAGAAAAACTCCAATTTGAGAATTCGCAATACCTGGAAACCATGACATTAAAATATAAATGATCAAAGCATATTTATAGATTCCAATTAAACTGATTAATGTATCAATAATAAAGCTCATTGGGCATTACCACCTCGAATCTTCAAATTCGTATTCCTGCAAAATTTCAGAAATATTTCCTGATACTTCGACATTGTCAGGAGTACATAGGAAAATACTGTTTCCAATCCTTTGGATGTCTCCACCTATGGCATACACAGTCCCGCTGAGAAAATCAACGATACGCTTCGCCTGATCATGCTCAATCCGCTGAAGATTAACAACCACGGCCCTAAATTTTTTCAGATGATCGGCAATGTCCTGTGCCTCTGCATAAACACGAGGTTCTATCAGAACAACTTTCGAAGATTTTTGGGCACTTTGCAGGCTGACAACATTTTGTTGCTTGCCACTCTGCTGTTTTGGAGCTTTCACTGGTTCAACCTCTTCGGGAAAATCCTCTTCTGTATAATCGTATTCATCATCTAAAAAGAAAAATGTTTTTATTTTTGATTTAATGCTCATTTCTATACCTCCTGTTCATCTTCTCCGACAAGTGCGGTTCCGATCCTCACCATTGTTGCCCCTTCTTCCACAGCGATTGAAAAGTCATTTGACATTCCCATCGATAACTCATGGCAAGGTGCATGATCGAATTTGCATTTCTGCACTTTGTCCCGCAGCTCCCGCAACGTAATGAAACATTTACGGAGCTGATTTTCATCATTTGTAAAAGGAGCCATCGTCATAAGACCATCTACACGAATATTGGGAAAATCGGCTAACCTTTCAATAAAACCAACTACTTCGTTGGGGGATAACCCGTGCTTGGATGATTCACCCGAAACATTTACCTGCACAAGGCATTTTATTTTACTGCTTGTCCGTTTATTAATTTCATCCGCGAGGGAGAGACGGTCCAGCGAGTGGATATAATCCAATTTATCGATGACACTCTTCACTTTCCTCGTCTGAAGGCTACCGATAAAATGCCAAACGGGCTTGTTCCCCAACACTTGCCATTTTTCGAGAAGTCCTTCATCGCGATTTTCACCAAGATGTGACACTCCGGCATCGAGCGCCTCTTTAGCACGCTCTGTCGTAACGTACTTTGTCACAGCAATAATTTTCACATCCGCTGCACTTCTGCCTGATTTCCGACATGCTTCTTCCACTTTTAATTTTATAACTTCCAACTTCTCTGCAACCTTCATTTCTTCATTGAATCCTCCTTCCGGCCGATAAAGCTGACCATTCTTCCTGTTTTTCCTAAATCACTCCTATGGGAAAAAAATAAATCAGAATCGCAGCTTGTGCATAGGTGGGTCATCGTAATATTTTCTTCAGGTATGCCCGACTTCAACATTATCAGTTTGTTCATTTCGCGCAAATCAAGGCTGTATTGACCTTCTTTTATTAAATTATATGGCTTCTTTTCGACATCATCTAGTGTATTTCGTACGAATGTAATAACTCTCTCATCAACAATATAACATTTTCCGCAAATGGATGGACCAATTAATGCAAATATTTCTTTTGGATCGATCCCTTCCTGTCCCCACTTTTCAACCATATGTTTAGCAATTTCATGAACTGTGCCCTTCCAACCTGCATGTGCTGCTCCGATCATTCCCTTTTTAGGCGCCATAAAAAATAGAGGGACACAGTCTGCAAAGCATAAAGTCAGCAAAATTCCCGGTTCATTTGTATAAAAACCATCTGTCCCCAAAAATGAGTCTGCATACGAAATGGCTCCCTTTCCCTTGTCTTGGGCGGTGACTCTTTGAATGGACACTTCATGTGTTTGTTCAGCAGAAACCCAGCTGTTAATAGGAAACGAGAGAGTTTTGGCGAGGAGCTTTCTGTTTTTCAGGACGGTTTCAGAATCATCACCCACATGAAAACCCATATTCAAGCTGGTAAATTCATGTTGACTAAAACCGCCATTTTTAGTTGTCATTCCTACAATAAGTCCAGGAAAGAGATTTTCCCATTCTGTTACCGAAAAGAACGATGGTGATTGTAAAACAAACGGTTCCATACCTTTACCTCACGAGTTTTTTCTTTAGTCTACCATAAATAAGCGAAAAAAGTGCTGTCGAACGATGCTTGTTTATTCACCTTCTTCTTTTAACTTTTCCACTGCACCTTTATGGCGGACGAGAATGACATCCTCACCAATTTTTATGATGTTTTTCCAGGGGATGACAACATCATCATCTTTACCAAAAAAACCGAGAACTCTCCCGCCACTGCTTATGACAACCGCTTCAATTTTGCCTGTAATTAAATCGATTTCAATATCACTTATATTTCCGAGCTTCTTTCCATCTCCCACATTGACAACATCTTTCACTTGAAATTCCGAAATTTTCACCATGAATTTCCCCTCCCATTAACATCACTATTGAAATATATGTTTGAAAAGCAGAAAAATTGTTTTTTCTTTTCATGGAGGACGAAAGAAAATAAAAAAGCTGCCGAGGGGCAGCCAGGCTGTCGAAAACTTTCTATAGCCTTTTATTTTATTCAATTACTTTAATAATCGACCTCGTTAATTCGAATATTATTAATATATGGGCTTTGCAACATGTCTGTTGATCTGCGCTCTAGGCGCTGCCCTTTCCGTTGGTTTTTAGGATTAAAATTCCATGATACAGTTCCACATCACTCTACAATTAGTTGGAATCGTTAATATCGTTTTAAAGATACCAATATATTTCAGGAGATTTTTGATGAGATTGTTCTTAAGTCAATGAATCACAAAATGGTTCTAAAAATAAAGTAAAAGTTGAAACACGACACGTTTGGGAAGAATACAAAGAAAAGGTAAGATTAAATCGATTATCAAAATCCAGGAAAATGCTTTATAAATTTAGAAAGGACAAAATTGAGCGAGGCTTCGCTATTGCAGGTTACGGGGATTGAAGAATGCTTACGAACAGGTTCTTCTTAATGCAGCTTGCCAAAATCCAAAAAAGATTGCAACACACTTAGATATGTCGGAAAAGGTATGTTGCAATTCTTTAGGTAGAGTTGCCTCCTGTTGATTGGAGCGGAGGGCACTCGACTCCTGCGGGACCAAGAGGTCACTGGAGACCCCGCA
>JAUZPT010000084.1 GCA_030705745.1 Bacillota bacterium
GGATTGCACTTTATACGTATCTCGCACTCTTCGGAATGACACTTCTCATTCGCTTTTACCGAAAAGATTGGTTCGATATTCACCTTACACTTGCGGAATAGCATGAAAGGCCTGCTCACCAAATATTTGGTGGCAGACCTTTTATTTTCGTATAAACAAAATCCGTTTTAAAAATAGTGAAAGAGATTTCCTAAGGGACAGCATCACAACCATTGCACGAAATTTATTGAAACAATCAAATTCGATGTCTACTGAACGACAGGCCTAATCAATCGTTCACTCCTCCGGAATGAGAGAAGCAGTTGGCATCGAAGGAAACTACTATGAACTAGCCAACAATCACCTGAAAAAGTTAAATAAAAATACATCGAACAGTAAGTATCACGGATTCAATTTACAAGTTTTCAGAAGTAATTCACTAAAGTCGTATGAGTCTAATCCATATTCCTCTACTTTATTTTTAGCAAATTACGACTAGGAATAGTTATTATTTATAAGATGGATGCTTTTGATTTCGTGGCAATCAGTAGCAACCAACAAGAAAGTGTGAGATTAGCTAAATTCTTATAAATATTGATTGCTCATCCTTCATTCTAACTACTTCACACTTTTTCAGAGCTTCAAAATCCTTTAACCTCTGTTCAATTGTTTTGCCAAAGAAATCAGGAAACAGATCTTCTCTATCATAATGGGGAAAAAGTATTTTATCTGTTAATCCCAATCCTCTCATATCCTCCAAATTCACATGGTTCATTTGGGGAGTAAAGTAGCGAACAACCTCAATATGGGGGCCCAGAACCATTGTGCCTGCACTTACTCCAACAATTAGCACATTTTGCTTTGACAATTCCTTTAGTATCAAATCAGCACCACTTCTCTTCATATGATGCAATAAATAAAATGGATTTCCGCCATTAATATAAATAACATCATATTTTTGAAGTTTATCAGGGCTTTCAAATTCGATATCTGTAAACTCAACTCTATTAATCCCCATCCCGATAAAATCATCTTTAGCTTTTATGGCAAATCTATTTTGTTCTTTTTGCTGAGAGGCTGTGGTAATGATCGTGGCAGAAATAGTACTCAGACCATATTCAAGCCGCCGCAAAAATTGGTATTTAATCAAATCTGTAAAAAAACCATTAGAAGTTAAAAGAAGCTTGGCCATTCAAAATCAGCACCTTTCATGAAATGCGATAGCTTCGTAAGAAGGTAACCTCATCGGATATGTACATACTAAATCTTTAATGAATTAGTATTCCTTCCTCTTAACCTCAAATCGGCTAACAAGTTCAAATGGCAGGATAGTGCATGCATCGTAGGGTATATAGCTCGGCTCCATCGCATCTAGTGTTCTGCTTTGGAAATTAGGTCTCGTGATAAATTGATTAATGTTTTCTTTCGTTAATGGAGCAAAAATTACTTCTATTGTTTCGCCTTCCGCGGGTGTTAATTCACCAGAGAGAAACTCGCCTCTAAACACCACACAAAGAACTCCATTAGTTATGTTTTGATATATACCGGTTATTCCAATCAATATCACTGAAATACCTGTTTCTTCTAAAATTTCTCTATGTATCGCTTGTTCCAAGGTTTCGCCTTCTTCCACCTGGCCGCCGGGCATTTCCATCGTATCGGACCGATGATCATTTCGAACGAGCAGCACTTCCCCCTGTTCATTCGTAATAAAACCAGTTACAGCAACAACGTGTTTTGGAGGATGATAGGAAAATGGGGTGACCGTCGAATACAAAAAATCCTGATGGCTTTCGACAAAAAGCTCTCCCAATTCTATTCTCTTTTCTTTCGCTTTTTGGTGGAGCTCACTCTTTTTAATATGACTCTCGATTTCTTCATACTGCTCCATACTTGTGTATTCCCACAGGGCAACAATTTCGTCCTCGGTTTCAGTAACCCAGCGGCCTACTAATTTTGCACCATATTTCATTTGATTCGGATATAGGTAGTTGTGGAAAAAGGCATTGAATGCTTCCAACTTTTCCGGTTTTATCTTATAGGTTTTTCTTCTGTAAATCACTTAATTTTCTCTCCTTTTCATTTTCCCTAATATTTCCACAAAGACAATTATATTCCCTTCTTATTATTAATCCATATTATTTTTATTATATATGAATGAACGACCATGGTCTTTGGTTCTCTTTTTTGTATAAAGCCTTGAAGGCTCCTTTTTGTTCTAAAATGGATATCTGGATTTCAAAAAAAATAGCGCTACAGCGCTAAAAAGTTTGCTTGTCCTTAAAATATTCTCCTTGAACCTGTTATTAACCTAAAGAGAGCAACAATCAATGCCAATCGAATAATCAATCGAACATTACGTCCTCTTATTCGTGTTTGCATTACAAGGGAATCGCTGCCTACTGATAAAAGGGTGCCTGTATATGTTCCTTCCGTTGTAATTACTTCGACTTCTTGTCCAACGAGACGATGCGCATTGCTTAAAAAATTCCCAATACTCATTCTGTCCATCTCCTTTCTTGATATTATTAAATGCTAAATAATTAGAAAGGCGTGGACATTTTACTAGAGTAATAGTTGATTTTTTATTTTTTTATTTGCTGCTTGAGCAAAACAAGCAATATTTATGCACATACAATTTAGTTAAAAATTCACAATTATTTAATATTTTGTAGTAAGATAAAGTTAGTATTTCGTAAAACGAAGAATCGTCGACAGAGGGGGAAACCAGATGTGGAAAAATAGAAATGTCTGGATTTTATTGAGTGGAGAATTTATTGCCGGGCTTGGAATGTGGTTGGGAATAATCGGAAATTTAGAATTCTTGCAGACGCATGTGCAATCTGATTTTTTAAAGTCGCTCCTTTTGGCATCAGGACTGCTTGTCGGAGTTGCTTTTGGGCCATATGCTGGAAAACTCATTGACCAGATGAGTAAAAAGACCGTCATGATGACATCAGGATTTACCCGTGCTTTAAGTGTGGTATTTATGCTTTTGGCGATCCATACCGATTCGGTGTGGTGGATGCTTGTTTTTCTCATTATCCTTCAAGTTTCCGCGGCTTTTTATTTTCCTGCACTTCAAGCAGCGATTCCGCTTGTTGTGTCCGAACAGGATTTGCTTGTTTTAAATGGCGTCTATATGAATGTCACAACGCTTTCGCGAATTATAGGAACAGCGGTTGCAGGCATACTTCTCGTGATCATGCCTTTACACATGATGTACGTCCTTTCACTTGTGGCTTACATCGCGTTATTTATTTTCACCTCTTTCCTAAAAATAGAGGAAAAGAAAAATGTTCCTTCACAAAAAGCCAAGGAATCTAAAGCTGCCGGATTTAAAGAGGTCTTTCCGATTATCAGGAGTCTTCCCATTGTAGGTATGACGTTGATTATGATACTGATTCCGCTCCTGTTTATTGGAGGCTTCAATCTTCTTGTCATGGATATTAGCGAATTGCAACATAGTACAGCAATTAAGGGCTGGATTTATACGACGGAAGGAACTGCATTTATGGCGGGTGCTTTTATCGTCAAAAAAATCAGTGTTAAAATTTCACCTTATACGATTTTATTCACTTTTTCGTTTGTAATTGGCTTGGCACAAATGCTTCTCTATTTTGCAAATCATGCCACCTTCACCATTTTAGCCTTTTTCATTTTCGGATTTTCGGTCGGCTGCTTCTTTCCGACCGCTGCCACTATTTTTCAAACAAAGGTACCCAAGGAGTACCATGGCCGATTTTTCTCATTCCGTAATATGCTAGACCGGATCACCTTCCAGGTCGTACTATTAATGACAGGCTTTCTTCTCGATGCTGTCGGGTTGCAAGTAATGTGTGTCCTTTTTGGCATTCTTTCCTTGATCATGACCACCATTTTTTATCTGAAATTCCGCAAAACCCGTACCATTGACGAGCTAGAAACTCAAGCGTTCGAAATGTAAAACGGTGACAGGCACCATCCAGAAATCTGGATGGTGCCTGTCACTTGTAGATGCTTTATAATAATGCTTTAAAATATTCGATATTTGCAGTGAATTCGGGAACTGTTTGCTTTTGTTCGGCTTCCTTCACCAGTTTTACAACCAAAGCGTTAAAAGGGGTTTCAATTCCTAATTCTATTCCTTTTTGTAAAACAACACCGTTGATAAAATCAATCTCAGTTTTTTTTGCTTTTTCTAAATCCTGTAGCATACTTGCTTTTAATAATGCATGAGAAGCATATTCAGTTCGGAAAAATTCGATTCGTTTTTCTAGATCAGCTTGATCATTTATTGTGAGTTCATTGTAATCTGTATTGTTTTCTGTCAGGAATTTCACATTTAATGCATGGCCTACTTTAATCGTTTCATCAGCGATGCGAGCCGCACTAGATACAGCTATGTTATCATTCAAAACATCACCAAATGTGCAGTTTAATGCAGCGGAAAGCCCGCTTAAAGATGCATTTAACAGTAATTTGGTCCATTTAGCCCCAATAAGGTTGTCGGAAATAGTTGTACCACCGACGAAACTAAGAATGGATTTCACTTCTTCAATTCGATCAGAAATGGAACCGTCTAGTTCACCGATATCAAAAGCATGTTCCTTGAATTGATTATATTCTGTTGTTAACTCAGAGACTCCTGGTTTTACCCAAGTCGCACCAAAGTGAACTGCTCCTGAAATAACTCGTTCTTCCCCTATTTGACGAGCTACGTCTTCCTCTGGTGTGCCATTTTGTAAAGAACAAACCAGACTTTTATCGTGAAGATACGGAAGCAAATCTTGTAATATAGATTTGTTATACAATTGCTTTGTTAACAACAAGACTAAATCATATTTCCCTTCCATTTGATCAGGTGTAATGGCCTTAACTGGTATAGTCTCATTCAGCGTTCCTGTAATGACCGCTCCTGATTGATTTAATGCGTCAACATGCTCTTGATTCACATCAATCAGTTCAACGTCTTGTCCACCTTTAGAGATCAATGCACCAATAATTGTTCCTAGTGAGCCTGCCCCCAATATTGCTGTTTTCATTTTTTATTCTCCCTTTTGTTCGTACTGATTTTCTTTTGACTATTCTTTAAAAATCTATTTTTGTTTATTTTCTTTCAGATAATCATGAATGACTTCAAATGGGCTGAGTGTTAATTCTGTCAGTATGTGAGAAGCTGAAACAACTTCTAAAACAGGTAAATCAGCCATAGGTGCTAATACATGTTCAAACAATTGAAGTCTTGCTGGTCCTGTCCAAGCTCCCAATATTTCAATGTCTTTAATTTGAGTGCGTGCCAGCTCACAAATTCTCAATTCCCCATTATAGTCAGGAATAATTTTTATCATATAGTTAGGACGACAAATTTCTTCACGTGCTTTTTCTTTGTCGAGTGGACTGTGCTTATAACCCATTGTTGCATTTGCAACTCGTAAAGAACCATAATCTAAAGTTCCAACTAATGTATCAGAATCAACGTAAAGGTTTGGTGAACCTAATTTTTTCGGATAGGCACCAGCTTCTCTTCCGGCTACAATTGCTGGAAGGCTATTTACATACATAGAATGAAAATAGTCCCCTTCTTCTCCATTAAAACGAACAGGAATTACTTGTCCGCTTTCTGAATAATCTCCCAATCCTGTCACATCAGGCATTTTCATCACTTCAAAACGCACAAGTGGTTCTACTACTTCTAAAGGTTCTGGAACCACTTTCTTAAGTGCCTCTAAGTCTGTGCGATACGTAATATTTAAATATTCACGTTTATAAAAACGATATGGAGGCATTGGATACGCTGGAGCCGTTAATGGAGTAGTTATATTCTTTAAGACATCTGAATAGTTCATACTATATTCTCAACCCTTTGCTAGTTATTTATACAATCGTTATTATGTTCTTGTAAAAAATATGGATACAAGTTTTTAACGTAATAACAATTTTAATATTGTTTATTCATTTAATATAATATATATTTTTAAATATATTTATTGTACACGTTAAATGAATAGGATGATTTATATGGATCTGCTTCAATTTAAATACTTTCAAACCGTTGCCTATACAGAACATATTTCAAAGGCTGCAGAAAAGCTAAATATCGCACAACCATCTTTAAGTCTTATGATAAAGAGGCTAGAGGAAGAAATTGGTACCAAATTATTTGATCGTAAAGGGAGAAATATATATTTAAATGATTCAGGCAAAATATTGTTACAGCATGTTAATAAAATTTTTTCAGAAATAGAAAATGCAAAAATGGAAATCCAGGAGAAAGATAAAGAAAAAAATAACACAATCAAGATCTCCATTTCGAATCCAAGATTTCTATCAGGACTGATTATTGAATATTTCAATCAATGCCCTGATGGGAAGATTCAACAATGTCTCGGATCAAGAGACTCCATTGATATTAAGCTGAAAAAAGGGGAAATTGATTTAGGAATTGCAGGACCGCCTATTCAAAACGAAGAAGTGGAAAGCTGCATATTGGTAGAGGAGGATATTGTATTAGTTGTTCCTCCAGAACATCGGTTTGCTAATCGAGCAACGATAGATCTGAAGGAGGTAGCTTCGGAATCCTTTATATCACTTGCAGATAATGATGAATACAAAACCATTATTAACACTCTTTGCCATTCTGCAGGTTTCACTCCAAAAGTCACATTTGAAGTAGATTATAGTTTATTGATTGAGATGTTTCAGCTAGGCAAGGGCGTTGGTTTAATTCCAATAACTATTTGTAAAAAACATAAGCTCACTTACATTAGGATTTCAGACCCTGAATCCAAATTTATCGTAGGTTTGTCATGGTTAAAAGACAGATATCTCTCTCCTTTGACAGAGGATTTTAAGCATTTTATCATCTCTTACTACAAAAATAGCCAGAACAACTAAAATGAGTTTTTAGCGTGAGTATTATTGGAAAAAACAGCAGGAAAAAGGCGATAGAGGTTATCCTCTATCGCCTTTTCGAAAACTATATTTAACGCGCCAACATAATCCCCCTCTGTATTAATTCCGGAAACTCTTTATTTAGATTCTTGATATCTGCCAGCTGCTCTATGAGCATCGTTTGTTTTTCAACTAACAAATCATGTTTTGCGAGGACCTCTAATACTTCTATTCTTAGTAACCAATCCTGCTGAAATTCAGTTGTTAATGAGGATATGACGTTTAGAAGCTCGCCCTCTAAGCTATCCCCACTCTTGCCACTCTCACGTAAGCTTCTTACTTTTCCATAAAGCTGCTCAAGTTGTGTTAACCCTTTCCGTTCTAATGCTGGCTGTTCGACTTCCTCCAAATCAGCAAAAAATTGCTCCGAATCAGCTGCCCCAGCGAAAACGGATGTAATCCTTTCTCCTACAGCTAAATCAAATGTACCCCAATCAGGATGGAACAATGTTTCTTCATTAAAGGAAACCGTACAATCTGTAAAAGAGATAAGTATTAGCTTCCCATTTTTGCGAACGAGCTGATGAGGAATTCCGCTGACTGTCACTCCACTTTCAAAATTCAGGGTACACTCGTTTCCTATCTCGATTCCAAACTTCCGAAGCTCTTCGTCTTTAGCCTCTTCAAGAGGCATGCCCATATTTTTAAGTTTGCCAATTGGAGCTCCAAACCCGTCAGCATGAGTCACTTTTCCATGCCTTGCTAATTCGGTATTTTCAAAAGCTAATGCTGAAGGTCCTTCCGTTCTAATGTATATGGCTTCATCGCTGTTATCTTTTATAATGGTACGCAATGTTCCAGTAAGCTGAAGGCCAGAACTGTACTCAAACGTTGCGGTATTATTTGAGCGAAGCGCTTTTTCCAGGCTAACTGTTCCACCTACTGTGAGCGCCATCGTGCTTGAAAATTCTATAACAGCTTGAATCAATTGTTCGAAGCTTTCACATACAAATAATTGAGGCTGTTGTTTCGTAATATCAAAACTAGTATTAATCACTCGCTGAAGGTCGAATGGCCATTTTTCTACGGCTGGTGATAAGCTGTTTCTTCCTTCTGCCACGGAGGAAAGCAGCCCAGCACCGTAAATTTTAGGCTCATCTACTGTCCCAATTAATCCGTATTCCACCGTCCACCAGTATAAACGGGAAATCTGTTCTGCTTCGGATAGTCCTGTTACTGCTGCCTGCTTTTCTTCAAAGTTTGCTTTTGCAGCTGTAATCTCTTCAACTGTCGCTTGACCGCTTTCCAATAAATTCGAGTATTGTCGGGTTGCCTCAAATAGGTCATGCTCTTCTTTGGTTGCAAGTGCTTTGGAGCCAATTTTCCCAAAAAGCTTTACATACTCCGAAAATTTCTCATCGGCCAGAATCGGTGCGTGGCCCGCAGCTTCGTGGATAATATCAGGTGCAGGTGTGTATTGGATATTTTCAAGTTTACGAATATCCGATGCGATTGGCAAAATGCCATGAGCCTGAAAGTCGAAAAAAACAACCCCCGGGATAAATCCATCTATATTGGCAGCTCCCCAGCCAAATGGAGCGAGTGCCTCATTCATATTGTTCACATTCGGGATTTTCTCAATCGCCAGTCCTGATGATGTCAATCCACCAATGTAGGCTGAATGAGCGGAATTCTTAAGGAAGTGATGATTTTGCCTCATCACATACCGCCAAACCGCATGATCGATCGGAGTGTATTTTTCATATTGCTGATCCACCACGAATTTTTGTAGATGTCTAGGAATCTTTGTAGCTGTTGCTTTCATTTGTTTTCTCTCCTTTTCACATTTGGTTATGGCTGGTACAACTTGGAAGGTGACAGGCACCTGCAAATATTTGGTAACAAAAAAAAGAGTTTCTTCATCCCAAATAAGGGACGAAGAAACTCTCCGCGGTACCACCCTTGTTGACAGGCTATTGCTCGCCTGACCACTCATAAAACTAAGCCCGTAAAACCACATGTGTAATTCGCATTATGCCACACCAGGATTTTCACCAACCATCCAGTCTCTATTTGCTGTGTTGCAGATACTACTATCATGCTAAGCTTTCATTATACTATTTTGCTAAAACGCTAAAACGCTTTTAAGCGTTAAAGTGTATAAGTAAAAAAATACAGATAAAAATTTGTTCTGTCAACCCTTTTTTATTTGTTTAAATAAATCCTCAAACTTTCGTGCCATTTCAAAGTCTAATAAAGTGAGGCCTTTTGCATGCCAGGATGTTATCTTTAGAGTCACCACTTTATAATCGATTGAAATAAATGGGTGATGATTTGCCTCTTCGGATACATTAGCTACACTTTGAACAAATTCCACCCCGTTTAAAAACTCAAGAAAACGGTATTTTCTCTCAATCCATTTCTCGTCAATCAGTTTCCAGTCCGGAACTTCAACCAGCTTTGCTTGAACTTCTAAATCATTTAATTTTTCCATATCATTCTCCTACATCCTTAAATAAAATTTTTACTCTCGAATTTTTCAAATCCCTTTTTCGTTAAATCACTCAATTCCTGAAAAACTTCATCATCAACTTTCTTAAAATTAAAACACGCTTTTCCTTGCATTCGCTTTTTTAAATTGGAGGAGATATCCTGCAATAAAGTTGGACATGCATATACAGGCATTAAGTGATAACTCACATAATTCTTCTTAATCTGTACAGCACCAAAGAAAAGTGGTTTCTTATTGTGCTCCATTATATGCTTCGTATCAAGGTAATAGTTTTCATCAGTGTCCACTTTAACTTCAAGCTTATTTTCAAAGCTCATCATAATATTCTTTAGCTTTGAGAAAACTTCATCAAAAGTATGATTTGTATCCACCCTATATTCCTCCAAGAAAATAAATGCATCACACCTTAATATTACACGAAAAGTTTCCTCTCTGTCTTGTAGATGACCGGTATCCTTTACAAAAGATTTTTTTCTGTCAATATTCCCTCTTTTTCAGGCCCATGTGCTATACATATATCAGAATAAAAAAAAGA
>JAUZPT010000085.1 GCA_030705745.1 Bacillota bacterium
AAAGCCATCTCCGCAAACCATTTTACGTGCTTTCCAAATAAGTGAATCTGGTCAATAGCCTGCGGGGCTCCTACATCTCTTAGCTCATGCGGACGGTCAGCCGTTATGACGATCAAAGGCACACGTGCATAAAACGCTTCAACTATTGCCGGAAAATAATTGGCCGCGGCAGTACCTGACGTACAAAGAAGTGCTACCGCCCGTTCAGACGCCTTAGCCATTCCTAATGCAAAAAATGCCGCCGAACGTTCATCCACATGGACATGGATTTTCAAATCCGGATGCTCTGCCATCATCAAAGCCATCGGTGTTGAACGGGAACCGGGACTGACGACCACATCTGTAATCCCGGTTTTGACCATTTCTGTAACAAATGCTGCTAAATAGGCCGTCAACGTTTCTTGATGGTTCATGATTGTTTTCCTCCAAGCGCCGTGAGCATCGGCCTGAATTTTAAACTAGTCTCCAAATACTCACTCTCAGTATCAGAATCGGCCACTACTCCGCAGCCGGCAAAAAGGGATGCTTCTTTTCCCTGGATGAGGGCAGAACGGATCGATACGGCAAATTCTCCGTTTTCTCGGTAATCGAGCCAGCCAAGCGGTGCCGCATAGTATCCTCGATCGAGACTTTCCACCGCCCTGATTTTTTCAACCGCCTCTTTCTTTGGCAGTCCCCCAAGTGCTGGTGTTGGATGAAGATCTTCCACTAACATTAGCAGAGACGTATCTTTTTTGATTCGCCCCGTGACAGGCGTATACAAATGCTGGATGTCTCTTATTTTCATTAATTGCGGGCTGTCAGGAAGTTCAACCTGGTCACACCGTTTTTCCAATGCTTCTTTTATCATGTCAACTACATAGCGATGTTCAATCAAGTTTTTCTCGTCTTTCAATAATTGTTCGCCATATTTTAGGTCTTCGTCCTCCGATTTCCCACGGCGGATGGAGCCCGCCAGACATGTAGAAAAAACCTGGTCTCCTCTTTTTTTTACAAGTCTTTCAGGAGATGCTCCTAGAAAACAATCACCGTTCGCTTCCAGCGCAAAGATAAAACTTTCATGCTGCTCCCTCAATAAATGAGCAAGAACCGTTTCAGGATCTACTTTTCCTTCGAAATGCAATTTCAGTTCACGTGCCAATACCACTTTCTTTAAAGGTCCAGATTTTAAATCCTCCACCACTTCAGACACGCTTCTTTTCCATTCATCCGGTGCTATTTCCACTGTATTTGCCAAACGGACCTCAGCCACTTGTTGAGGTGTTTGCGCAGAGAGGAGGAGCCGATTTCTTTCGTCAATTACTTTTTGAAAAAGAGTGCTGTCATCATGACGCGTGCAAAGCACATTAGTCGTTAAATACGCTTGCCCAGCGATAATGCTCAGCATATATTTAGGTATATGGAATAGGGAGTGAGCAAATTTGGACCAAAGGGTTGTTTTTTGTTTATAAGGATCAAACGAAAATCCTCCAAACATGAGAGGGCCCACTCCCATTACCGTATTTCGATTGTAAATAATTGCCTCGTCTATAAAACACTTCCACTCTTTTCCAACATGAAAAAAGCGGTCAGTGTCCTGATCCGACTGTATTTGTTTCGCTATACCGATTCCTATGATAAATGTTTCATCCGAAGGGTCTTTCCAGAAAAAACGTTCACCTAAATAGCGCTCTTTGCCTGTATGAAAAAAAGATAAAGGCTCAATTGCTTCTATCTTATGAACTTCACTCACCAGAACGGGCCGGCCCAAGGTGTTTGCACGTTCCACCGCCAGCAGTATACCTTCTTTCAGATCCGTTTCTTGAATGGTAACCAAAAAAATCCCTCCAAAACAGCCAGGCTGGCTGTTATCCATTCATTTTAAGCTTATTTTAAGATACTACTCTGATTGTAAAGATGTCAATAACCGTTGTCACACATCTCCCAAGTACATTCCTTATTATATAACAAAACACAAACTTAGCGCATGAACGGTGCTTTTGTACATCCTCCAGATATAATCTCTGAAGAGGAAAACAGGGATTATTTCCCTTGTTATTCCAGTAAAAATTGATTGACAGTACCAGTTCGTTTCCATACACTTAATTCTGGTACTTCTTTATATAAAAAAGGGGAGAGAACATAGATGCAACCACATATTCAGACAAGTTCATCACCTGTCGTTGAACCTAACCGAGGCTTTCGAGTGTGGTGGCAGCTGACACGACCACACACGTTAACGGCTGCTTTCGTGCCTGTGCTGCTCGGCACTGCGCTCGCTTTAAAAGACGGTTCCATCCATTATGGCCTTTTTGCGGCCATGTTAATAGCAAGCCTGCTAATCCAAGCAGCTACGAATATGTTTAATGAATACTATGATTTCAAACGAGGTCTTGATAATGAACACTCGGTCGGAATTGGCGGTGCGATTGTTCGCGACGGTATTAAACCAAAGACCGTACTCAGGCTTGCCTTTAGTTTTTATGGAATCGCTTTGTTACTGGGTGTATATATCTGCCAAAACAGTAGCTGGTATCTTGCCATCGTCGGTCTTGCGTGCATGGCTGCTGGTTATTTTTATACGGGCGGCCCGTTGCCGATCGCTTACACTCCATTCGGAGAACTCGTCGCAGGCTTTTTCATGGGATTGCTCATTATTTTAATTTCATTTTTCATCCAAACAGGAACCGTTGATAAAACTAGTATCCTTGTTTCGATTCCAATTATGATTCTGGTAGGAGAAATTCTGCTGGCAAATAACATTCGCGACCTTGATGGCGATAAAGAAAACGGGCGCAAGACGCTAGCAATCCTATTAGGAAGAAAAGGGGCAATCAATTTGCTCGCCGGACTATTTGTCCTTTCCTATCTCTGGGTTTTCGTACTTATCATTAATGGTACAGCGTCTGCCTGGATTGGCCTCGTTATTTTAAGCGTACCGACAGCGGTGAAAGCAACAAAAGGATTCATCGGAAAAACAATGCCGATCCAAATGATGCCTGCCATGAAAGCAACGGCACAGACGAATACCTTTTTTGGATTCCTTCTGACAGTTGGTTTATTCATCGGCCATTTCTTCTCATAGGTTTAATGCTGCTCCTGCCAAACTGGCAGGAGTTTTTTTACGAAGCCACTCTCTTTTAGTGAATATGTTTTTTGAATCAGAGAAAGGGTATTAAAGGTAGGGTAAAGAATGAAGCGATGAGGATGTGATGGTTTTGTTAACAAACAACCAGCTGGAAAAATTAAAGCATCTGCTTGAAGAAGATAAAATGACACTAACCGAACAGGTGAAGGTGAAAAATCAATATAACGATGAAGATGACAGCCTGAGTGAGACGGTTGGTGAATTGTCAGCCTACGACAATCACCCGGCAGATCTCGGAACAGAATTGCATGAACGGGAAAAAGAAATTGCCCTCGAAGATCATCAGGACGGTGAGCTCGAGAAAATAAATGAAGCGTTAAAAGCAATTGAGGAAGGCAGTTACGGAAAATGTAAGGAATGCGGAGAGGATATCCCGTATGAAAGACTCGAAGCAATCCCCTCTTCATTATACTGTGTCGAGCATTCTCCAGACCAAACAATCGCTGATGACCGGCCAGTGGAGGAAGAAATTTTGGAACCTCCAGGCGTCAACTCATTCCAGCGCAGCAAAAATGATGGTGTCATAGATAAAGAAGACAGTTTTGAAGAAGTTGCCCGCTTTGGCACCTCCGAAACCCCTGCTGATCTGGCTGGCGATTATGACAGCTATAGCGAGCTTTATGCAAAAGGGAAAAATCAAGAAACGTATACCGAGGACTACGAAGATTATGCAGCAACGGATATCACTGGAAAAGAACGCAGCACATACCCTTCGGAAAAGCGTGAGGAATATGAACATATGCTCGACCGAAAAGGCATTGAATCAAATATAGGTGATATTCCTTTTAAAAAATCCGATGGATATGATGATAAATAATCTATTTAATATGGATCAGTATATAGAAAAATATAAATTCAGAGTGGAAATCTACAATAAAAGGCGAACTCGGTGTATTTAAACCTTGTTCCCTTTTTTTATGAAAAGATCATGAAAACAGCTACATTTCAAAATAAAGACATATATCTATCTACTTAATCTAATCGCCCCTAAAAAAACGCCCATCTTTGATACGATGGACGCAATAAATGTTTTATTTTTTTATTTTTCCGCAGCCACAGTCTCTTTTTATTCGCTTCGGACTCGGATTAGGAGTAACTTCTCCTTTTTGTTTCTTATTTACTGCTTGTTGTGAAGATGGCTTTTCCATTATGATCAATCCTTTCACTATGAAATTAAATGATACACAACTTGTCCTGAAATCATCTGAAATGTATTATTCCTTCTCTAAAAGAGTTTGAATAATCGATGCACAACCGGCTATTGCTAGTATTGTAATAACTGGAGCTGCAATTAAAGGCCATAATAAGTAGGAAGAATAAATGATAACTGTACACCAAAATCCAGTGCACCAATGACAGCTTAATAATTCTCCTATCCAATATCGGATTCCCGTGCCTTTAATTTCAATATATGATTCCGTTTTTCCATCTGGCGAAATTTCTTCTACCGTTTTATGAAATGGACGACGTAAAAATTCCGTTATTGTGTCATAAACAATAAGCCGTGTCAGTCGAAAGGTAGCAAAAATTAAGATAAATATATTAATCCAATTCAGCATCTTGTACCCCCCTGTTTGTTTTAATTTTTTTTATATTAATTGCTCCATTTATCTTATGTTTGTCGATTTTTTTTGTTTGTGTAGTTCCACATTTTCCACTTGAAAATCTAGCGAAAATCTTTTTTATAGAAAACCTACTAAAAAACAAAAAATGGCCTTTTCTCGTTTTCACTAGAGAAAAGGCCTGTTTTTCGTAAGTCTCTTTTAACTTTTTGCACGCGATTTGATAAGCTTTACCGGCTGGACGTTCCAGATGTCGTCGGCATATTCACCAATGGTACGGTCGCTTGAAAAATGGCCGGATTGGGCAATATTGATCAAGCTTGATTTAAGCCAGAATTGCTTATCCTGATAGTTCCGGCTGATTTCTTCATGCATGCCAGCATACGAGCCAAAGTCACGAAGCACAAAGTACTGATCATTATGGGCAAGCAACGAATCGTATATGGGCATGAATTCTCCATCTGTTTCTGGAAAGAATCCATTTACAAGCTGTTCGATTACCTGGCGAATGCGCTGATCATGATGATAATACTCAGCCGAATGGTAGCCGCCATTTGTTTCGTAATTCGTTACCTCTTCAGCTGTCAACCCGAAAAGGAAAATATTATCGCGCCCCACCATCTCGGTTATTTCAACATTCGCGCCATCCAATGTTCCTGCGGTGAGGGCGCCGTTCATCATGAATTTCATATTGCCAGTACCAGAGGCTTCCTTGCTCGCTGTAGAAATCTGTTCGCTAATATCTGTTGCCGGAAAAATCTCTTCCGCAAGCGATACACGATAATTCTCTAAGAAGACAACCTTCAATTTGTCCCTAACGGCAGGGTCATGATTAATCTTTTCCGCGACGGAGTTTATTAATTTAATAATCTTCTTCGCATAATAATATCCTGGCGATGATTTGGCTCCAAAAATAAATGTTCTTGGGTAGAATGGAAAGTGGGAATCTTCTTTTAAACGATTATATAAATACATAATATGCAAAACATTTAAGAGCTGTCGCTTGTATGCATGCAGCCGCTTCACCTGGACATCGAAGATTGAATTGGTATCAACCGCAACTCCCGTTTTGGCAAGGATTGTTTTGGCAAGCCTCTCTTTATTAGTCCGTTTGATTTCGTTCAATTGTTCCAATAAAGAAGCATCCTCTGTAAAACTCATTAAATCAGCCAGCTTCTCAGGGGCGGATATCCAGGCGTGCCCGATGCTTTCAGTAATCAATTCGGACAGGCGCGGATTTGCTTTCAGTAGCCACCTTCTATGCGTAATTCCATTTGTCTTATTATTGAATTTCTTCGGGAAAATCTCAAAGTAGTCTTTCATTTCACGATGCTTCAAAATTTCCGTGTGGAGCTTTGCCACCCCATTTACACTATGGCTGCCCACAATTGCGAGCGGTGCCATTTTCACCTGTTCATGGGCGAGAATCGCCATGTTTTCGATTTTCCCCCAATCGCCCGGGAACTTCTCCCACAGTTGTCGGCAAAAGCGCTCATTGATTTCATTGACAATCATATATATTCTTGGCAAAAGTGGCTGGAAAATTCGGACCGGCCATTTCTCCAGCGCCTCCGCCAATGTCGTATGATTCGTATACGAAATCGTCTTCGTAGTAACCTCCCATGCCTCGTCCCAGCCAATTCCTTCCTCATCCATTAAAATTCTCATCAGCTCTGGAATGGCTAATACCGGGTGCGTGTCATTGATGTGAATGCTCACATGACGGTGAAAATCAAGCAGCCGATGATGCTTCTTTTTAAACGATTTAACAATTGACCTGAGGCTTGAAGCTACAAGAAAATACTGTTGCTTTAGCCTAAGAATTTTCCCTTCATCATGTGTATCATCCGGGTACAGTATTTCAGACACGGACTCTGTTTCCTTTTTGTAGCGTAACACATCCATATTTACAGGAAATCGGGATGGTTCCGCACTCCATAACCGAAGTGTGTTGATATTCCCGGATTGATATCCGATTACCGGCACGTCATATGGTACAGCCATTATTGGTTCCGCATTCACATGCCTAAACACAAGGCGACCGTTATCCAAATAACTCTCAACCCTGCCCCAAAAAGGAATTTCTTCCGCTTCTTCAGCCCGTCTCACTTCCCACACATACCCATGCTTTAGCCATTGTTCAGGAAACTCCACCTGATACCCATCGACAATCTTCTGTTCAAACAGCCCGTGCTTATAGCGAATACCGCAACCGTGTCCGGGAATTCCAAGCGATGCAAGAGAATCGAGGAAACACGCAGCCAGTCGGCCCAGCCCACCATTTCCAAGCCCTGCGTCTGCTTCTGCTTCTTCGAGCTTATCCAAATCAATTCCCAACTCAAAAAGCCCACTCATAACCACTTTCTCGATGCCAAGATTAATCAGGTTCTGGCGTAATAGCCTTCCGAGCAAAAATTCAATCGAAAAGTAATACACTTGCTTACGGTCCGCAATACGGTATCGCTCATTAGTGCGAATCCAATCCGCGCTAACATATTCCCTTACCATGCTCCCAAGCGTCTGAAACTGATCCCTTTCCGTCGATTCATGAAAGCTTTTGCCGGACATCATTTCTAGCCTTTTTAAAAACACTTTTTTAAACTCTGATGAATTAGTGAACACGCGAATCACCCCCTTGAGATGATATCCATATACAGTTGATGATACTGCCGTGCAGACTGTTCCCAGCTGAAGTCAAGCTCCATCACTTTCTGAACTAAACTCTGCCATTGACCACGATTCCTGAATAAGCGAATTGCCCTCTCAATGGTATACAGCATGTCATGCGCATTGAAATTTTTAAAAGAAAAACCGTTACCTGCTTCTGTAAATTCATCGAATGACTTTACAGTATCATTCAATCCGCCAGTTTCCCGAACGATCGGGACAGACCCATATCTCATTGCAATCAACTGGCTGAGACCACACGGCTCGAATTTGGATGGCATCAGAAACAAATCCGATCCCGCATAAATTTTGTGGGCAAGCTTTTCGTCAAATCCGATCCACACTTTGCACTGTAAAGGATACTGCGCGGCCATGGCATTGAAAAAACCTTCAAACTCGGGATCGCCTGTTCCCAATACAATAAACTGGCTACCGGTTTCCATCAATTCATGAAAAACCGCTTGCACAAGTTCCACGCCCTTTTGCTTTGTTAATCTCGAAATCATAGCCACGACAGGAACATCTTCTTTTATCGGCAGTTCAAAAAAAGTTTGCAAATCACACTTGTTCACTAGGCGTTGATCGTATGCAATTGAACTGAATGGGGCGGCAATAGCACCATCTTCTTCCGGATCATAAAGGTCATTGTCGATACCATTTAATATGCCGATTAGATCCTCAGTCCTGTTCCTTAGAACCCCATCTAGCCCCTCGCCCAAATGAGCAGTTTGAATTTCATCCATATACGTTGGGCTGACTGTTGTAATTTTATCAGAAGCAACAAGCCCACCTTTCATGAAGCTGACGTTTCCATAAAATTCTACAAACTCCGGATTAAAAAAACGTTCATCCAAACCAAGCAAATCTCCAAGAATGATTTTCGGGAAAATTCCCTGGAATTGGAGATTATGAATTGTAAACACCGTTTTGATTGATTGATAGTCTTCTTTCCATTGATATTCATTTTTCAATAAAAATGGAATCATTCCGGCATGCCAATCATGGCAATGAAGCACATCGGGAACAAACCCGATATGCTTCAACCCGTCCAAAACGGCACGGGTAAAAAAAGCAAATCTCTCACCATCGTCATATTCACCATATAGCTGGCTGCGGGTAAAATAATATTCATTGTCAATAAAATAAAAGCAGATGCCTTCAAGTTCCAATTCATCGATCCCGCAATACTGTTTCCGCCAGCCAAGCTGGACAGTGAATTCCGTCTTTTTTCGCATCTGCTTTTTCCATTCGTCGGGTATCGTCTTGTATTTTGGCAAAATGACTCTGACATCGGCCCCAAGCTTTTTCAGTTCCTTTGGAAGTGACCCGGCGACATCCGCCAGTCCACCCGATTTAATAAACGGGACACACTCAGAAACAGCAAATAAAACCTTCACGAAGTAATCCACGCTCCCTGTACAGTACCTTTTCGAATGACATATGGTGAATAAGCAGGAGCTGTAATAACCGTTCCATTTTCGACCTTTACGTCTTTATCCAATATGACGGATTCAAGCATGCAATCTTCCCCAATATACGTCTTTTGCATTATGATGCTATTTTTAATTACCGCGCCTTTTCCGATTCGTACACCACGGGCAATAATGCTATTTTCTACAGTGCCTTCAATCAGGCCGCCATTAGCGACAATGCTGTTCGTCACCGAAGCACCTTTCAGATAACGTGTTGGTGGCTCATCCTTTACTTTTGTCAGGATTGGCCTTTCCTTTATATAAAGTTCCTTCCACACTTCCGGCTGCAGTAAGTCCATGTTGGCGGAAAAGTATTCCTTAATCGAATCGATCATAACTGCAAAACCGGTGTAATCGTAATAGCACATTTTTAGAGGGCTTTGAATATCGGTAACGATATCCTTAATACTTAAATACCCCGTTTCATGCCGTGTTTCGATTAATTCAATTAATAGTGAAGTTTTCATCAAATAAATGCCCATTGATTTATTATGATGGCGCACCTCGGTCACATCGCATCCTGTTTCAATATGGCCCTTTAAAAGTGTCTGGAAATCCATATTAAAAACGGTAAAACAATTAGCAATCAGCACATATTTCTGTGTGCTGCGTGTAAGGAAATCGATATTCGCCGCAAAGTGGTCAAGCGAGCCAATTCCGAAATTCGGCTTATCGAGGTTCGGTGACGGGAACAAGAATAGCCCATCCCTTTTTCTATTTAAGTCCCAATCACGGCCCGAACCAAGATGGTCCATTAAGGAACGGTATTGGAACTTTGGAAAAATCCCCACGCTTTCCACGCCAGAGTTCACCATATTTGAAAGCACAAAATCGATTAATCGATAACGGCCGCCAAACGGTATCGCTGCCACCGACCGGTGTACGATCAATTCCTGTA